>SLLM01000236.1 GCA_007134055.1 Ectothiorhodospiraceae bacterium
CCGGCCGTCATGAAGCCCATGCGATGGAACGATTCCTCAACACGCTCGGGACGATCGCGTCAATCACGCCTCTGCTGGGCCTGCTCGGCACCGTCATCGGCATGATCAAGGTCTTCAGCGCCATTACCGCCCACGGCGTCGGCAACGCCCCCGTGCTTGCCGGCGGCATATCCGAAGCACTGATCACCACGGCCGCCGGCCTGACGGTCGCAATTCCATCGCTGATCGCCTATCGGTATTTCCGGGGACTGGTGGATCAGTTCGTGGTGGAAATGGAACAGGAAGTGCTGAAACTCATGGAGGTCATACAAGGCCAGCGGGAAAGGGATCGCAGCAGTCAGGACGGGGAGACCAGGCAGTGAATCTGCAGAACCGCCGACGCGAGGACCCGGAAATCACGCTGACACCGCTCATTGACGTGGTATTCCTGATGCTGATCTTTTTCATGGTGAGCACCACCTTCATGCGCCAGGCGGACCTGGAGCTGACACTTCCGGAAGCCAGCCGCGACCCTACTGAACAGGTCGTGCAACCAATCGAACTGGTCATCAATGCCGACGGGGACTTTTTCATCAACGGTCGGGCCTTGGTGAACAGCCAGGTGGACACGGTCCGGCGGGGGCTTCTGGAAGCCCGGGAAGAGCATCCCGATGCGCCACTGGTCATTCGTGCCGATGCCCGCACGCCGCACCAGAATCTCGTTACCGGCATGGATGCCGCGAGCCAGGCGAACATATCCAGGCTTTCCATCGCCACCGTGCCGCAGGGCGGGGAATGAAGACGAGAAAATATGCGGTACCGCAGGGTCGGGAGCTGGATCGACAGGCCCTCGCAATCTATACGCGGCTCCTGCGCTATGTCCGCCCTTACTGGAAGGTAGGGGTAGTTGCCACGGTGTGCATGGCCCTGGCGGGCGCCTCCCAGGCTGCTTTCGCCTGGATTATCCAGCCGCTGGTGGATGGCAGTTTCATCGAACAGGACCCGACCGCCCGGATGCTCGTCCCGCTTGGCCTGGTGCTGCTCTTTCTGTTCTACGGGCTGTTCTCCTTTGCCGCCGAATACGGCGTGGCGTGGATCGGACGCAACGTGGTCAAGATTCTGCGGGGCGAGGTGTTCGCACATTACCTCCGGTTGCCGGCATCCTTCTACGATCACATGTCGCCAGGCATGCTGCTGTCGAAACTGACCTACGATATCGAGCAGATCGCCAGCGCTGCTTCCCAGGCCGTCATCATCCTCATCCGCGATACCTTCACGATCGTTTTCCTGATGGCGTACATGTTCTGGGTAAGCGGCTGGCTGGCCCTGATTTTCCTGATCCTCGGGCCGGTGCTCTACGGCACCATTTCCTACGTCAACAAACGCTTCCGCAAGATCTCCCGGCGTATCCAGAGTTCCGTCGGCAGTGTTGCCCAGATCGCCGAGGACGGCATTCACGGACACATGGAGGTCAAGATATTCGGCGGTACGCACAATGAACTGAAACGATTCGAACAGATCAACGAGCGGAACCGCCAGCAGTCCATGAAGTACGTGGTCACCAAGGCGGCGAGTACACCGCTGGTTCAGTTCATTGCCGCCGGGGCCCTGGCCGTGGTGTTGTATCTGGCAACCGTCGACCAGGTCCTGCGCACCGTTTCCCCCGGGGCCTTCATTTCCTTTGTCGCGGCCATGCTGCTGCTCATGCCTCCGATCAAGCGGCTGATTACCGTCAACTCGCAGATCCAGAAGGGGATTGCCGCGGGTGCGAGCATTTTCTCCTTGCTGGACGAGCCGCCTGAACCCGATCACGGCACGCTGTCGCTGGACCGGGCACGGGGCGACATCCGCTTCGAGAATGTGGGCTTTGCCTACGATCCGCAGAGCGGCGAAGTGCTCCGCGACATCAATCTGGACATCCGTGCCGGCGAGACGGTCGCACTGGTCGGACGCTCCGGCAGCGGCAAGACAACCCTTGCGAGCCTGATCCCGCGCTTCTACAACCCGCAGCGTGGCCGCATTCTGCTGGACGGCAACGACCTCGCCGACTACCGCCTGGAGGCTCTGCGCGCGCAGATTGCCCTGGTCGGGCAACAGGTTGTGCTCTTCAACGACACATTGGCGGGCAATATCGGATACGGATGTCGGGAACGCCCCGGGGAGGAGGCCGTACGCAACGCGGCCGAGGCAGCCTATGCCATGGAGTTCATCAATTATTTGCCAAACGGGCTCGAAACGATCATCGGTGAGAACGGTGTGATGCTCTCCGGCGGCCAGCGGCAACGTATCGCGATTGCGCGTGCCCTGCTGAAGGATGCGCCGATCCTCATCCTGGACGAGGCAACCTCGGCGCTGGATTCCGAATCGGAGCAACAGATCCAGGCCGCGCTCGATCGGCTGATGGAGGGACGGACCACGCTGGTCATCGCTCATCGTTTGTCCACCATCGAGAGCGCCGACCGCATCGTGGTACTCCACGAGGGTTCCATCGTCGAGGTGGGCGGCCACACCGAACTGCTGAACAAGAATGGTCACTACGCCGCGTTGCACAGGATCCAGTTCACCGAGGGGCACGACCCGGTGGGCGGCATCCCCGGAGAGGCGAAGTGACCGGGTTCCCCGAGTTCTGGCTGCGTTCAACGGGTCGTACCATTGCGCTGTTGCCGTTGTCCTGGATCTACCGCCTGGTGGTCTGGCTCCGGCGTCTTGCGTACTCCGTGGGCGTGCGCAAACAGCACAGGCTGGCGGTTCCCGTCATCATCGTTGGCAACATCTTCGTTGGCGGTACCGGCAAGACTCCACTGGTCCTCTGGGTGGTTCGCTTCCTCAAGGGGTTGCAGCGCCGACCTGGGATCATTACCCGCGGTTACGGGGGGAATGCGGAGAAATGGCCGCAACTGGTGGGCGCGGACAGCGATCCGTTCACCGTGGGAGATGAGCCGGTGCTGCTGGCACGGCGCAGCGGCTGCCCGGTCGTCGCCGCGCCGGACCGCGTACGTGCGGCCGAGGCGCTGATACAGCATCACGGCTGTGACGTAATCGTCTCCGACGATGGTCTGCAGCACTATCGCCTGGGCCGGGACATGGAAGTCGTCGTGATTGACGCCGCCCGGGGGCTCGGCAACGGTCACTGCCTCCCTGCCGGACCGTTGCGCGAACCGGGACGCCGGCTTCGCACGGTGGACCTCGTGGTTGCGAACGGCGGCCCTTCCTGGTTCAGCCCCTACTACTTCACCCTGCGGCTGAATGCCGCTCACGCGCTCGTCGACCTGAACCGCACACGGGATCTCGCCGACTTCAATGGAATGCAGGTCCATGCGGTGACCGGAATCGGCAGTCCGGACCGGTTCTTCGCCGCCCTGGAGCGATTCGGGATGGAGGTGATTGCGCACCCGTTTCCCGACCACCATCCGTTTACTGCCGCGGATATCCGCTTCGACGATGACCTGCCGGTGATGATGACGGAGAAGGATGCCGTTAAATGCACGGCGTTCGCCGCAGATCGGCACTGGTGCGTACCGGCTGAGACCGTCCTGACCGCGGCCACCGAGCGCGCGCTCGGCGCCCGAATCCGCGCCACTCTGCAACAGGTCGCGGAACGCAGACGCCTGCGACGCAGGCAGGAGGGTGCCTGATGGCGGGAGCCGGGGCATTCTCGGTGGTCATTCCGGCGCGCTATGGGTCGACCCGGTTTCCGGGCAAGCCACTGGCGATGCTCGGCGGCCGACCGATGATCCTGCACACTTGTGACCGCGCCCGCGAATCGGGGGCCCGTCGGATCATCGTCGCGACGGACCATGACGATGTCCTCGAAGTCTGCGCCCGCGAGGGCGTGGAGGCGCTGCTTACGCGGAAGGACCATGAGTCCGGGACTGATCGCCTGGCAGAAGTCACGCGCCGCCTGGCACTGCCCGCCCGGCATATCGTGGTCAATCTCCAGGGCGATGAGCCGTTAATGCCCCCGGACTTCATTCGCCGGGTCGCAGTTACCCTGTCGGGCGAACAGACCGCGCCGGTGGCAACCCTGATTACTCCCTTGCGGCACCCGCACGAACTGCATGACGCGAACGTGGTCAAGGCCATATGCGACAAGCAGGGCTATGCGCTGTACTTCAGCCGGGCACCCGTGCCATGGGATCGCCAGCAGGGTGGGCGACCACGGGAGGTAGAGGGATGGTTCCGCCACCTGGGCATTTACGCCTATCGGGCGGCGTTTCTCCGGCGATTCCCCGATCTGGCCGTACCACAACTGGAGAGGAAGGAATCACTGGAACAACTGCGCGTGTTGTGGCACGGAGAACGCATACTCACAACCGTCGTGCACGGTGACCGTGGACCGGGCATTGATACACCGGAGCAGCTCGCGGAGGCCGAGGAACAGCTTTCCGGGAAGATCAATGATCCGCCGCCATCTGACGGGGCGAGTGAATCTCACTGACGCTTGAGGAAGTGCTGAAGGACGGATTGGCATGGATAATCAGCGGGTACTTTTCGTATGTCTTGGGAACATCTGCCGCTCACCTACAGCGGAGGGGATCTTCCGGGATCTTCTGGCGCAACACCACCTGACGGCGGCCGTGGAGACGGACTCCGCCGGGACCCACGCCTATCACGTTGGCAGCCCGCCGGACCGGCGCGCGCAGGAGGAGGCATTGCGGCGGGGAATCGACATCAGCGATCTGCGCGCGCGTCAGATCCGTCTCTCTGACTTTGACTATTTTGACTGGATCATCGCCATGGACAGCGACAACTATTCCGTGCTGATGGCGGAATGCCCGACGCCGGTGCAGGGGCGGGTGCACCGGCTACTCGATTTCGCCCCTGACGCTGGGCGGGAGGATGTCCCGGATCCCTATTACGGTGGAGTCGACGGCTTCCGGCAGGTTTTCGATCTGGTGGAACACGGTTGCTCCGGTCTACTGCGCACGATCCGGCAGGCGTAACCGGATCGTGCCCACTCGGCGAAGCCACGACGCGCGTCCGCAATGAGCAACGCCCGGCTTTTACGCGCCGCCCTGTTGTGGTGCCCGGTCGTGGAACCACCACCACTCTGCGCACCGCGCCCGGGATCGGGAACCTCTCTTAACGGACACCGGCCATCAACTCGATGGCCTCTTATCCTCGGGAGCGTCTTCCTCCGTGGAGACGGTATCGACGGCCGATTGTGTCTTGCGCACCGGGCGCCGGCCGTCGTCGGAGGAGGCCGGATTCCGCTCCGCCGGTTGCTCAACATCCGTGGCTTCAACCGGTCCTGCGGATGCGGATTCCTGCCTGGGAGCTGATTCCTTTCCGGGATCAGCTGTCTCTTCCCCGGACTCATCCCTACCGGGAGCGGCTTCGGTGGCTGCCGACGCCGGGGCGGTCGAGGTGCTGACCGTTTCCTTGCCGGCGGGCAACTCCGGAGCCGAAGGCGATGTTGTGGTGGTGGCGGCCTCGGAGACGGGAGTCGTCGCACCCTGGCTCTCCCGGTTGCCCGCATCGCGGGGGGCCGGCTCGTGGGAGTCCGACGTGGTCCCATCGGTCACCGCGGTGGGGCCCGCTTTCCGTGCCGCCGCGGCTGCGGCTGCCGGAATGCGAGGCCGTCCGTCCCTCTGCCGCGGGTCACGGGGAGTATCAACCCCGGGGCTTTTCCCTGAGGCGTTCCCCTTGGCGTCGGAAGCCGGGGCGTCATCCTTCGTTGATTCGGCCGTCGCAGCAGCCGCGACCCGGGTTGTATCCTGGGAAGGCTTCTCAGTGGCGCGCGCCTCCTGCTCGCCAGCATCATCGGTTCGTGGTGATGCGCTGTTTTCCTGCGCTGCACCCTGATCGCCCTGGTTCGAGGACTGGTTGTCCCCGCCCCGGCGACGACGACGCCCACCACGCCGGCCGCGACGGCTGCGGCTCCGCGTCCTGTCACTCTCCGCGGCCTGGCCACCGTGGTTTTCTTCCTGTGTCGTGCCCGCCGGCGCCGTATCCGGTGTGGTTGCCACCGCGGGCTCCTGCCTCTCTTGCCTGGGCGCATTGACCGCCGGCCGCCGCGGTCGACGGCCGTCATCAGATCCGCTCCCCTGCTGACTTGCATCCGATCGCGTGCCGGAGCCGCTTCGTGCGGTTCTCCCGCCCCTGCTGCGACCACTGCCGCGGCGGACCTTGTCGGAGGAGCCCGCCTGCTGACCACTCCGGGAAGGGCGTCGGGGTTGGGTCGTCTGCCTCTGGTCGGTTTGGTCCGATTCGTCTCTGGTCCCCTCCCGGCCGTCACCACCATTCCCGAACAGCGATCCCAGCCAGGCCATAAGCCCCCGGGACGGGGTCGAATCCGCCGGTTTGGGATCGGGCGTCACCGGTGTCGGGGCGCTAGGCGGCGGTGCAGGGGAGGGAGCCACGGCCTTGACGGCCGGCTCTTCCGCTTTCGGTGCCTCGGTCCACGCGGCCGGAACGGGGTCCTCCTCTGTACCCGACGGGAGACGATAGCTGACGTCATCGGTCGCGTCGTCATCGCCGCGGATCCGTTGCACGGTGTAATGAGGGGTCTCCAGGCCCTTGCTGGGTATCAGCAGTGCCTGTACACCGTGCCGTTCCTCGATCAGGGAGACCGCATGGCGCTTCTCGTTGAGAAGGAAGGTTGCGACGTCCACCGGCACGTGAGCGACGATTCTCGCCGTCTTCTCCTTCATCGCCTCTTCCTCGACGATGCGCAGTATCGAGAGGGCGAGGGATTCAACGCTGCGGACCGTTCCCTGCCCGTTGCAACGCTTGCAGACCTCCTGGCTGGCTTCACCCAGGGAGGTGCGAAGTCGCTGGCGGGACATTTCCAAGAGCCCGAAGCGCGATATCCGTCCTACCTGCACCCGCGCTCGATCCATCTTTACCGCTTCGCGCAGCCGCTGCTCAACCTCGCGTTGGTTGCGGTTCGGGCCCATGTCGA
>SLLM01000133.1 GCA_007134055.1 Ectothiorhodospiraceae bacterium
GGCGAAGCGGAACGCAATGACATGGTGGAGTACTTCGGCGAGCAGCTGTCCGGGTACGCCTTCACCCGCTACGGCTGGGTGCAGAGCTATGGCAACCGCTGCGTGAAGCCTCCCGTACTGTACGGAGACGTAGCCCGACCGCGACCCATGACGGTGGACTGGGCGACCTACGCCCAGAGCCTCACCAGCAAGCCGATGAAAGGCATGCTGACCGGTCCGGTGACCATGCTGCACTGGTCCTTCGTGCGCGACGACCTGCCCGCTCACGAGGTCTGCCTGCAACTGGCGCTGGCACTACGCGATGAAGTCCGGGACCTGGAAGATGCCGGACTTGCGGTGATCCAGATCGATGAGCCCGCCCTGCGCGAGGGCCTCCCCCTGCGCCGCTCCGTCTGGCAGGACTACCTGGACTGGGCGGCGTACAGTTTCCGTGTCGCCAGCAGCGGCGTCGACGACACCACTCAGATCCACACCCACATGTGCTATTCGGAATTCAACGACATCATGCCTTCCATCGGCGCGCTGGATGCCGACGTGATCACCATCGAGGCAACCCGTTCCGGGATGCGGCTGCTGGATGCGTTCACCGATTTCAGCTACCCGAACGCCATCGGCCCCGGCGTCCACGACATCCATTCGCCACGCATTCCCGCCACCGGGGAAATGCTGGAACTTCTGCGCAAGGCACTGGACGTGCTGCCGGCCGAGCGCCTATGGGCGAATCCGGATTGCGGCCTGAAGACCCGCGAGTGGCCGGAAGTGGAACAGGCACTCGCCAACCTGGTGGCGGCCGTGGAGCGGCTACGGGCGGAACAGGAACCCGACCGGATGCCGGCGGCGCAGGCGTACTGATCGTCTCCCGCAGGCCCCCTGGCTTGCAGCCGCATACACAGGCCGCACTGCGCCTGTCGCCACGGGCAACGGCCGTCACCGGGGAAGTCGGATCCACCGGAGGGGCGGCTCCGTGGACAACCTGTTGCGAGATTCCACCTCGCGCACAATGAACACGGAGACGTCCGTGTGCGACGCCATGGAACCCGGCGTTTGCCGCGAATACGAGTTCCCCGAAACCGGTAACATAGGGTGCCATCATTGCCAGGGCCGCGCCGATGTCGTGAAAGTGCCGGCCACGGCAGCGCTCCAGCTCGGTCACGGGTTCAGGCATGACAACGGTGTGCGCATCGAACTCGACGCCGCGCCTGGCGCCCTGCTCGGCCGCGAACGCCTCGAACCTCTGCCGGAACTCTGCTTCCCCGCAAGACCCGCATCCCGGATACACTGCCATGTGTCGCCGATCAGGATGCGGACCCGGATCAACGGGCCTGATCGAATCGAAGGCACTCAGACCGCAGACGGACCACGGCCCGCGCCAAGAGGGCTCGCCCGCATGAATGTTGATCCTTCGCTCCTGCCTTCCGCGGTGCTGTGGCTGTCCTGGCCCGTGTTCGTGATCATCGCCCTGCCCGTCCTGGTTCGCGCGCCGTGGGCGTTGCTTCTGGACAACGGACTGCAACCGCAGTTTGTCGGAGCCTGTGCTCTGGTGGCCCTGGCCTGGTCCACCAGCGTGGAGGTTCAACCCGGCCCGGCAATGCACTTGCTGGGTACCACGGTACTGACGCTGCTGTTCGGCCGCATGCTTGCGATCGCCGGCGCCACGGGGGCGCTCGTCACGCTCTCGGGTCTGGGGCTGTATGAATGGCAGGCGTTCCCGGTCAACGGTCTGCTGCTCGCGGTGCTGCCGGTGGTGGTCGCTCATGCAATCGGCCACTGCGCGTACCGGTGGCTGCCGCGCCACCTGTTTATTTACGTGTTCGTGGTCGCCTTCTTCGGCGCCATGCTCGCCATGGCGGCGGTACTCGTGGCATCCGCCGCCCTTTACGCGGCGGTCGGCGCCCATCCGCTGGGCGTGAACTGGCACGATTACCTGATGGTGATGCCGCTGCTCATGTTCCCGGAAGGATTCGTCACCGGGATGATCGTGACCATGTGCGTGGTATTTCGCCCCGAATGGGTCCGCACCTTCGATGACAGGGACTACCTGATCGGGAAGTAGGGTGGATTCCGGAAGCACGAGACCCATGGCCAAATCGGGATGACCGCGTCTGCCTGCCGTGTTGCCATGGATCATGGATATTGGACGGGGGCGAGCCCGGTCGTCCATGCCGCGGGCGGGGTGCGCAGCGATGGATGATGCATCCATTTCCGGGATGAGGTCCAGGCAAAGAAAATGTTGCACTGCAACATTATTTGGGGTACATTACACGGTAACAAGGGCATAAGGCCTTTGCCGATGCACGACCCAAAGGACATTGATGATGAGCAACGAAACCGTTAACCAGATGCAGACCCAGATCGAGAACACCGTCGCCGGCCCGGCGCGGGCTTACGCCAGCCTTGTTCTGGATCACGTCGAGCAGCTCGCCAACCTGCAATTCGAGACCGCCAAGGCTTATTCCGAGACGAGTTTGAAACAGGCCCGCGCCGCGCTGGATTTAAAGAACCCGACCGACGTTCAGTCGTATGTAGAGAACCAGCAGCAGGTAGCCAGGGAACTGGGCGAGCGGATCCAGAGCGACGCTGAAAAGGTCGTGTCCCTGAACCAGGCCTTTGCCCAGAACGCGCAGAAGGTCACGCAGGAGAGCACCCAGAAGGTGTCCAAGGCTGCGGAGAAAGGCACGAAGAAGGCGACTCAGGCTGCTGCAAAGAGCCAGTAATTGCTGATCCCGCGCTGCAAGGAGACACCGCCGCTCCGGATTCGTCCGGGCGGCGGTTTTTCCTGTTCATCGCAGCCCGGTGGGTGGAAACACTACCCAAATGGCTTAAGGAGACACTGCGCGGCCGCTTCGAGTACCGGAATCGATGAGACCCGGGCGATCCGATCAGGAGCCCCCATGGCGCTCGGAAGTAGAGCCAGATCGCCGGTTCACGAACGCCACGAGCTCTGCCGCGCTCACGGGCCGGCTGTAATAGAAGCCCTGGGCGACATCACACCCTTGCGAGGTCAGGAAATCTTCCGTTCCCTTGTCCTCAACTCCTTCCGCCACCGTTTGCAGGCCGAGGTCGTGGGCGAGGTGGGTCACGGCCGACACGATTCGGCCGCGCTTCGGGTCGTGGTGCGCGGGACTGATCAGGCCGCGATCGATCTTGAGCTTGTCGATGGGCAGCGCCGTCAGATGCCGGATGGATGTGTAGCCACCGCCGAAGTCATCCAGGGCCACGGTCACCCCTGCGGCCTTGAGCGCGATCAGTCGTTCCCGGATGCGCCCGGCATCGTGGATGATCACCGATTCTGTGATCTCGAGTTCGACGGCGTTGGCACCGACCCGGGCCTGCTGGATCTCGTCCAGGACGAAATCAGTAAGGCGATCGTCGTCCAGATTGCGCGGCGAGATATTGAACGCAACCGGTATTCCAAGCCCCGCACTATGCCACAGGGCGGCCTGGCGGATAGCGGCCCGCGCCACGATGAAGGTGAGTCGGTTGATGAGTGCCGTTTCCTCGAGCAGGGGGATGAACTCTCCGGGCGAGAGCAGCCCCAGGGCCGGGTGCTGCCAACGGACCAGGGCCTCCGCACCGATCACGCAGCCGTCGGCAAGGCGAACCTGGGGCTGGTAGACGAGAACGAACTGGCCAGTCTCAAGTGCGTCCGGGGCATCACCGAGGAGGCGAATCGTTCGTTGCTTGTCCGGATTCCGGATCTCGTCGTAGTCGGCAAGCATGCGCCCGCCGGCACGCGCTCCGGCCAGTGCGGCATTGGCCCTTTGCAGGACGGCGCGGGCACCATCGTGGTCCGCCCTGAACGAGGCCACACCCGCGATCGCGTCCAGGTAGACCGGAACCCCGTCAATCGTTACGGGCTGTGCGAGACTCTCGAGAGTTCTCTCCGCCTCACCCCTGATCGACTCTGTCGCCGTACTCGCCAGTATCGCGATCTTGTCCGCATGGACATGGTAGATGTGCGACGAGACCGACAGGCACGGGCGCAGGCGCTCGGCAATGGCTGCGGGGATGTGCTGCGAGATGTCGGGGCCGAGCGTGTTGAAGATCTGCTCGGAATTATTGACATCAACAACGATCAGGCCATGCGGCCCGGCCCGCCTCGGCCTCTGCAAGAGGCCGTCGATTACATGCTCCATTGCGAGCTGTGTCGGGAGATGTGATACCGGATGCCAGAGGCTCGCGGTACGAATGCGCCTGAGCTGCTGGTTAAGCCGCCCTACGACGATACCCGCCGTGACACCCACGAGCAGGAAGAACCCAAGCCGGAAGAGCCAGCTGATCAAAGGCTGCGATGCGCCGGTGGCTGTATCGAGGGGCATCAACGGCCCGACAACGCCAAGTCCGGCCACCAGGCCCGCCGCAACGCCTCCCCTGATACCGAAGACACTGGCGGCAATGAGGATTGGAAGATAGGCCAGATGCAGATATGCCGTCCGCGTCCCACCCGTCTGGTAGACGAGAACGGTCACCCCCAGGAACAGGAGCGCAATGGCGGCCACGGCCACGCGCCTGTTCACCACCGGGGTATACGCGCAGGTGTCGCCTGGCACGCACTCGACCGGTTGCGGTGTCGTTGTGCGTCGCCGATGCGTCCCGAAACCCGGTATCCCGAAAGGCGGCGCACCTGCGGCACGGCGAGCGAATCGGGCATCGCGTTGGGATATCAACCAACTCATCCACGCAGCGTAACGGCTGCCTCTGCAGGGCAAAGGTGATCATGTTCACAGAATCCGCAGGCACCTTGGCGCTGCAGAACCGGCAGCGTCCCCAGGAAAATGGTTCACGGGAGTGGCGTTCCAATCCGTCGATAACGTTCCCTGTAGCGTGCCGGTGTTACGCCGGTCATCCGTTTGAACAGGCGCCGGAAAAACGCGGGATCCTCGTAGCCCACCTGATGCGCCGCCTGATCGGTGGAGAACCCGTCCTTCTCGAGCATCTGCTTTGCTTCCTCGATCCGTAGC
Source organism: Ectothiorhodospiraceae bacterium (assembly GCA_007134055.1). GTDB lineage: Bacteria > Pseudomonadota > Gammaproteobacteria > Nitrococcales > Aquisalimonadaceae > Natronocella. The sequence goes on from SLLM01000133.1 coordinate 4,962, forward strand.
GTTTGCACATAGTCGAGAGGCGCATAGCCGGTTGCCGCCGTAAAGCGCCGTTTGAACGTGCGCTCCGGCAATCCGGACAACCGCACCATCCGGGCGACCGGATTGCGCTCGTCGTAGTGTTCCGCCAACCACTGCTGGCAGGCACCGATGATCGGGTCATCGTGCTTGCGGATTCTGATCATGGCCGCAAACGGCAGTTGTCCCTCGTCACGATCCCCAAGCAGGAACACCTTGGCAATCCGCCGGGCCTCCGCTTCCCCACTGAAGGACGCGACCAGGTAGAGCGCCAGATCCGTCCAGGAGGCGGAACCGCCCTCGGTGACGATCCGGTGGCCGGGGCCGGCAGGACAAAGAATACGTTCCGGGTGGAGCCGCACTGCCGGATAGCGCTCGGCGAAAATGCGCGTGGACGCCCAGTGTGTGGTCGCGTCCAGCCCGTCGAGCAGACCCGCCTCGGCGAGGAATACCGCTCCGGTGCACACGGAACAGACCGTCGCACCGGAGCGGTGCTGGGTCCGCAGCCACGCGGCCTCCTCAGCCCAGGGGCCGACACCGGCATCGCCGGGCGCGAGAGCGAGGTCGGTCGCGATGACGACCGCGAGGGGTGGGGCGCGACACGGTGAATTCGGAGGTGCCATACTATCTCCGAGTCGTACCGGTGATTCGTTTTCTTACAATTGCAGGAGCCAGCATGATTCCGCCCCAGCCGTTGCCACTGGAGGCGCTCTACAGCGCGTGCGACCCCGCTGAGCTGGCGTTCGAGACCACGGCTGAACTGGAGCCCATGGAACGGCCTCCGGGCCAGCAACGGGCCCTGGATGCGATTCATCTGGGTGCTAGTGTGCGCCGGCCCGGCTTCAATCTTTTTGTCATGGGGCCACGTGGGGCGGACACGCTCAACATCACGCGCCGTTTTCTGAACGGATTCGCCAAGGCGGAAGCGCCCCCATGGGACTGGTGTTACCTGTTCAACTTCGATGAGCCCGACCGACCACGACTACTGCGGCTACCTCCCGGACAGGGGCAGCGGTGGCGCGTCGATCTGGAGCGGCTCATTGACGACATGCGCACGGCCGTTCCGGCCACGTTCGAGAGCGAGGAGTACCAGAATCGCCTGCAGGAGTTGCAGCAACAGCACAACCGCCGCCATCGTGAGGCCTTTGAACGAATGCAGCGGGAGGCCGAGGAGAACAGTGTTGCCCTGCTGACCTCACCCACTGGTTTCGCCTTCGCCCCCATGAACGAGAATGGTGAAGTCATCGAGCCGGACGAGTTCCAGCAACGTCCGGCGGATGAGCGCAAGCGCTTCCAGCAAGTAATCGAACGCCTGCAGAAAAAACTCCAGGAGATGTTTCTCCAGTTCCCACAATGGCGGAAGGAAACGCAGCAAGAGGTTCGCCAGCTCAATGAAGAGATGACCCTGCTGGCCATTGGCCGGCCCATCCAGGAACTGCGCCAGCGATACGGTGAACTACCTATCGCCGCAGCGCACCTGGATGCCGTCCGCCACGACCTGGTGGGCAACGTTGAAGTGTTTCGCTCTGGTGACGGGAACCGGATCGAGCAGCTCCTTTACCGGTACCAGTCCAATCTTCTGGTGCATTCCGAAGCGAATCACGGCGCGCCCGTGATCTACGAGAATATGCCGACGCACCAGCGTCTCGTCGGGCGGATCGAGTACCAGGTGCATCACGGCGCGCTGATTACCGATTTCACACAGATTCGTCCGGGTGCGCTGCACCGGGCTAACGGCGGTTACCTGCTGGTGGACGTGCGCAAATTGCTCACGCAGGCGTTCGCCTGGGAAACCCTGAAGCGCACACTGTTCGCCGAGGAGATACGACCGGAATCCTTGGAGAAGACCTACGGTTTCTGGACCACGGCGAGCCCGGAACCGGAGCCGGTACC
>SLLM01000020.1 GCA_007134055.1 Ectothiorhodospiraceae bacterium
AGCCCAATGTCCGCATCCCGATGCCCGACGGGATCCATCTGGCCGCCCGGATCTGGCGGCCCCGGGACGAGCAGCCGGTGCCGGCGATCCTGGAATACATTCCCTACCGCAAGCGCTTCGGGACGACAGCCCGTGATGCGGTGACCCATCCGTACCTCGCCGGTCATGGTTATGCCTGCGTGCGGGTCGACCTACGGGGCAGCGGTGAGTCCGAAGGCGTGCTGGAGGACGAGTACCTCCAGCAGGAACTCAATGACGGTTGCGCCATCCTGCAATGGCTGGCGCAGCAGTCCTGGTGTACGGGCGACGTGGGGATGCTGGGCATCTCCTGGGGTGGTTTCAACGGGCTCCAGATCGCCGCCCTGCAGCCCCCGGAACTCAAGACGGTGGTAGCCGTGTGTGCCTCCGATGACCGGTTCGCCGACGATGTGCATCACATGGGCGGCTGCCTGCTGGGCGACAATATTTCCTGGGCTTCCGTGATGTTCGCCTACAACTCGTTGCCCCCTGACCCTGAACTGGTGGGCGAACGCTGGCGGGACATGTGGTTCGAGCGCCTGCATGGCAGCGGATTGTGGATCGAGAAGTGGTTGCGGCATCAACGCCGTGACGAATACTGGCAGCACGCGTCGGTGCGCGAGGATTACGGCCGGATCCGCTGTCCGGTGTATGCGGTGAGTGGCTGGGCGGACGGCTACTCCAACGCTGTCTTTCGTCTTATGCGCAACCTGCCGGGGCCCCGCAAGGGCCTCATCGGCCCCTGGAGCCACAAGTATCCGCACCTGGGCATCCCCGGCCCGGCCATCGGCTTTCTCCAGGAACTCGTCCGCTGGTGGGATTACTGGTTGAAAGGTCGGGACACGGGAGTCATGGACGAGCCGATGCTCCGGGTCTGGATGCAGGACAGCGTGCCCCCGACGACGTACTATCGCCAGCGCCCGGGCCGTTGGGTGGCGGAGCCGGAGTGGCCCAGCAAACACGTCCAGGAGCGCGCGTACACCCTGGGACCGTCCCGGCTACTGTCTCCCGGTGATGATGGCGAAGAGGCCTTCGAGCGTTCCGTGGAGTCACCGCTCTCCCTCGGCCTGTTCGCCGGAAAATGGTGTTCTTATGCGGCGGGGCCTGACCTTGCGCATGACCAGAGGCAGGAGGATGGTGGCGCGCTGGTGTTCGAGAGCGATGTGCTGGAAAAAGGGTTCGAGATCATGGGGGAACCCTGCGTGGAACTCGAACTTGCCTCCAGCCGCCCCGTGGCCATGGTGGCCGCCCGGCTGTCGGACGTGGCGCCCGACGATAAGGTAACCCGGGTTACCTACGGTCTGCTGAACCTTACTCACCGGGAGAGCAGCGAAAGCCCCGAGCCGCTGGAACCAGGGCGACGCTACCAGGTCGAGGTCAAGCTCAACGGCATCGCTCACGCCTTCCCTGCAGGGCACCGGTTACGATTGTCGCTGTCCACCTCGTACTGGCCCCTGGCGTGGCCACCTCCCAATCCGGTGCGGCTGCACATCTTCGGTGAAGGAAGCCGGATGGTCTTGCCAGTCCGGCCGGCACGCGCCTCCGATACTGAGCTGCGCGCATTCAGAACCCCGGAGGGGACGCCGGCGCCGAGAATCTCACGCCTCGACGCCGCCCATCACAACTGGCTGGTGCACCGTGATCTGGCAACCGACGAGTCGACCCTGGAAGTCATCAACGATGCCGGTAGCCAGCGCCTGGAGGCCATTGATCTGGTCACCGGCGCGCGGACGGTGGAGGCCTACTCCAGCCGGGGCGATGATTTTCAGTCCGCGCGCGCCGAGGTTGTCGCGGAACGACGGCTTCAACGCGGTGAGTGGGAAATCCGCACGTCCATGCGAACCGTGGTGACGTCCACCGAGGACGCGTTCATCGTCCATGCCACCCTGGATGCCTACGAGCGGTTTCCCCACGGCAGCATCCGGGTATTCTCCAGGGACTGGGACGAGACCATTCCGCGGGATCTCGTGTAGGCGTTCCGGGTGCAGCGGCCCGTGGGAAGCGCTGGGCGCGCCGGATGCCGATACTGTTCGACCTGATTATCTCTCGTGCCCTCCTAGTACATCTGAACCGCCCCGGTTTCCCGAAGCCGTTCCGTGTAGCGAATTGGCAGATATTGGGTAGATTCAACTGGTCATCGCAACACCCCGAAGTTGGAGTTGTTACGTGGCACGAGCAAAGGGCTGGCGAAGTAGGGCGAACCAGTGGGAGGTGGGTAACAGCACCACTCCCCCGCAGCCGCCTCTAGCTGCTGGTGGTCTTTCTCCTCTTCGCCATGGTTGCAGCACTTGTCAGCTTTTTCCTGCAGGCCGTCGAACTTGCTTTCCGCGTCGTCGGGTGGCGCGTCGAGGTAATCTCGTCCGGCGTGAGCAGGCCCGTGAGGATAGGGAACGCCCCGGCCTGACAGCCTCCGACGTGGCCGGGGAAGGCGAGCGATTCATGGAGCACCACGGCGTATCCCTGGAGCATGAGCCGCATCGTGACCTGTTTGCGGGACTGGTCTTCACGGTTGTCTGTCTCGGACGCGGCTGGACACGGTTCGATCCGGATTCGGCCGGCATGGGGACACTGGAGCGGGTGGGTGATCACGCGCTGGTCGACGACCTGCAGACCGCGGGCGAGCAGATCAGCCGATGGCTGCAGTCAGCGTCGGACACCGAGAGTCCGATGGCGACGCTGGGCGTGATGCATCACCTGGCTGCGGCGCAAAGCACACCGAGATACTGTTGTCCCCCGACGATGCCTGCTTGGCCGCCGGTCCGCGAACCATCCTCCAGGATGAGATGCTGGATATCCTCATCGAATCCCTCGGGGCGATGTGCTCCTGGAAGGGGAGGGATGAGCATGCAGGGGCCGGGCAGCTTTCGGGACTTCGTGGGCATCCATGAGGCGGTGACCCGCAACCCCGAGACCGATGCGAAGGGAGGTGCCCGTCCTCCGGCCCGGTTGAAACCACCCCTGCGCTGGATGCCGACGTTCGAGCCGTTGCAGCCTTATGAGACCGTGCATACCTCGGAACCCGCGCTTGATGGTCACGACAGCTTCCACGATATACCAGTCGCCGATCTCGACCACGCCATGCTGCGCATAGTCGACACCGAAGGCCCAGTGCATTTTCGGGTGCTGGGGGATCGACTGCTGACAGCCGCTGGCGTCAGTCGCCTCGGCTCCCGGATCCGGGAAAGGATCGATTTTCACCTCAACGCGCCCGCGGAAAGTGAGTCGCTGGAGCGGTGTGACGACTTTGCGGAGCGCTGGCAGCAGTATTTGGCCCCTCGGTTCCGGAACTGGGCGGAGGCGCCGGAGAAAACGCGTGATCTGGACCACATCCACGGCACCGAACTGATGCTGTGCCTCTTTCGCGCCGTCGCAGAACACGAGCGTGCGGATGTCGATACAGTGATGAATGACGGCATCTACGCCATCGGCTGCATCCGACTGACACAGGCCGCCCGTAAACGGCTGCACCCACCGCTGGAAACGTTGCTGGACGCGACCATGCTGTCAGAGAGACCAACGGTCAACTCGTGCTCGGGCGCAAGGCGCTGCTGCGGCAACCAGCCGAGCCCACAGAATGATCATGGATGCCCCCGGATCGGAGATCCCGATGGCGAAGCGAATCAGCACACCTGAGCGCCCGAGTCTCTCGGTGATTATCCCGGCATGGAACGAGGACGCGTTCTTGCCCGGAACACTGGAGGCGCTTCAGGGCGCCTTGTCGCAGGCTTCGATGCGCTCGGAGATCATCGTGGTCGATAACGCGTCAACCGATGACACAGCGGCGGTTGCCAGAGCCGGCGGCACGCATGTCGTCACGGAGCCAGAACGAAAGATCGCACGAGTGCGGAATGCCGGCGCCGAAGTCGCGTGCGGACGCTGGTTGTTGTTTCTCGATGCAGATACACGAATCACCAGCGAACATCTGTTGGCTGTCCAGGAAGCGTGGTCCGGTACTATCGCCGGTGCTGGTGCCCCGGTCACCCTGGATGCCCCGCTGTCCCGGTTCTACACGGTGGGGATGCGTGTGTGGAACGCGCTCTCCCGGCGGTTTCGGGTGGCCGCCGGATGCTTCGTCCTTGCCAGGGCGGATCTGCATCGCGCCATCGGCGGATTCGACGAACGCCTCTATGTCGGCGACGAGATCTGGTATTCCCGTGCGTTGCGGCGGGAAGGCCGCCGGCTCGGTCTGGAATTTCGTATTCTCGACGTTCCACCGGTTGTGAGCTCCGCGCGCAAGGTCCAATGGTATGCGACGTGGCAGCACGTCCTGGTCTTGTTTACGTTCCTGCTGTTCCCCTGGGCAGGCCGATTCCGGCGGTTGAGCTGGTTCTGGTACCGAAGGCCCGAGTGAAGAGGGCGGAACGGGTGAAATCGAGGCCGTGCGTACGCCGGATGATCTGCGGTAGCTTCAATACTGGCATTTGATGCGCAGCGTCGCTCGCTAGACTGTCGGACTGGGGCACCTTTTCATCCAGTTTCCAGGAGATGTGCTGCATGTGCCTGTATTCCTTTCCATCGATACCGCGGTTTCCGCTTCCACGGCTGGAGCAAGGTGCCATCATCGGCCCAGCATCTCCAGCACCGTGCGCAGCACAGTAAGATCGGCACTGCCACGGACCATCACCCGGTCGCCGCTGCGCAGCACGATATCCACGCCGCTCTTGGATGGGCGCCGTACAGACCAGCTCACTGACGGCGACGCCGCGGAGGCAGGTGCCTTTACCCGGACCGCGATCGGGCTCCCGTTACGGAGAGGCCGGCTAGTGGATAGCCGGCCTCTCCGGTTTCGGGGGCAGCCCGAGGAGGGGTGCACCTCAACGCACGAGTAATATCACCTCAGTCGATGACCGCTCGATACACATCGACCTGAGACCCGTGATCATGGTCTCCTCCAATCAAGTTCGTCGCATCGGAATCAAAGGCGACTACCGAGCCGTCTTCGGAAATCACTGGATGCTGGGCATTCGAGTCAGTATCGGTGCCGTCAGCGGCGATGGACACCCGTAACGGCTCCGATTGAGTATCCAGGTTCAAACGGTAAACAAAGTCGTTTGCCGCAGAGCCGCGTTCATGGGTATAGGCGACAAACCGCCCGTCTCCGGAAATCGCCGGGTCTGCTACCCGCTCAACCAAACCCTGCGCCAACGCCTCACCATCCGGCTTCACCACACTGCTCCCGGATCCGCGCTCCCAGAAATACAAGCCTTCGGGACCGGCGAAAACCACGCGATCCCCATCATGGTCAATGGTCGGCTTACGCAGGTTACCGTCCAGCTGATTTCCATCCTCGTCGACGCTTACGACTTCAAGACTCCCGTCGGCAATGTCATAGAGAAAGATCGATGTATCCTCTCCGTCGACATCGCTCAGTAGATCGCTGGCATCCGACTCGAAGACCACGTATTCTCCGTTACCCGAAATCTCCGCATACACGGAGGCGTCGTCGGCGGGTGCACCCTGCGAGCCCTCAGCCACACTGACCCGTACGAGCTGGTCGTCACCAGTGTCATACAGATAAATCTGGGTGGCTGTCCCGATCTGCGGCTCCGGCAACTCATCGTGCTCACCGCCATCAATCAGGTCCGCATTCGACTCAAAGACAATGCGGCTGCCATCATTGGAAATACTGGGGTAACTGGAATTGGCTTCAGCTCCCTGGTCTGTTGTCGTTGGGTCCCGACTCACCAACAGGGTTTCCTGTTCGTCCAAGTCACGCAGGTATACCTGCTCAATCTCGCCAACCACGCGGCTTGCGTTGAAAGCAACATGACGGCCGTCCGCGCTTAGGGCCGGTCGCAATCCTGTACCCCCGCCGGACTCGAAAACGTCGTCCGCCGGACGGAGGGTGACGAGCTCCACATCCAGGCCATCGGACTCCATGTTCCTCAGAAAGGCTTCATTGGCACCGGATGCCACGTCATAATCACCAGCATCATCAAAGCCGCCCGACATAACAATCAGCTCTCCGGATGCATCCATGGCGCCGCCTGAACCAGTTTCCACAAGCGCTGCGGCATTGGGCCCCAGCATTTGAGCTCCCGTAGCTGAGTTGCCGCTACTGTTCGCGCTCACCAGCTCGATACTGATGGTTGGTCCGTTCCCGTTGGCGCCGCCGTTGCCTGCTCCCGGGTCGCCATTCCCCCCGTTTCCGTCATCCGGGCCATTGCCCGAGGAACCGGAACTGCTTCCACCAAAGCAGCCGGATAGCCCAACCGCTGCAGCAAAGCCGACAGCTGCGAGGCAGTCGCGCCTGGTGGCAAGTTGCCAGGGCATCTTTTGAAGATGACGCACACTGAACCGTGCCCAGACGTCGTTTTTTCTTAAGTACATACAAATAACTCCTGACGTTACCGCGCTGAAACCACTCAATGGCACACACTCATCTTCCGGTGAACGTGACCGCGGATCCCGCTGTCCGTGACCGGTGTTCGGAGTGGTGTGCGCTGAGCCGTGCTCATTGAGCGTGATCGGTCACGATGGGTCAAGTGCCGGGTTCTGGGTCTTGCGCATGGGAGCTGCCTTCAGTGGCTGCCAATGGACGTTGTGGAGCAGGCAGTCAAGGATGGCGTCGGCCAGGGTCGGTTCGCCGACGTGGTTGGGCCAGTGCTGGACGGGGAGCTTGCTGGCAATCAGCGTCGAGCGCAGCCGTGGCGGTTCAGGCCATGTCGGCATGGGTACCGTTGAATTCCGGGAATCGGGCCGGCCATGTTTGGGGTATCGTGGAGGTGTTTGCGGGTATCTGCTCAGCACAGATGGCATGTACCCCAAAGGCGTCAGGCTTGCAACGGAACGCCTCGGACTCTTTTGAGTCAAAATTATTATATTCAGTTAGTTGGGAAGCTTTCCTG
>SLLM01000055.1 GCA_007134055.1 Ectothiorhodospiraceae bacterium
CATGGGCCCGGCGGAGTGGCTGTGGCGGTGGGGCGTGAAAGGGGAGAGGCCGGCGCTGCGGCGCGAGGCTGCCGGGGTGTAACGAGCCAAGCCGTGTTCCGTCGCAAGAATCCGGCGCATGAATCGATGGGAGGCATGATGGACGAGGTAAACGCAAAGGTTGAACACAAGGCGAGCAGGGCGCGGCAGCGTCGCTGGGATGCCTTGGTGACCGGGCTGATTCTGGCCTGGCTCGGGGTCGTGGTACTCGCCGAATGGGGATGGTCAGCGGGGCTGTTGGGCGTCGGTGTGGTGCTGCTGCTGGAGCAGACAGTGCAGTGGCGCTGGAACGCCAGGTTTGATGGATTCTACATGGGCGCCGGTGCGATCGCAGCGGTTGCAGGCGGTGCCGGCGTTGCCGGAGTCAATCTGCCATGGGTGGCCATCGCACTCATCGTTGCGGGGCTCTGGATTGCCGGCACCGCACTGACGAACCGGACCAGGAGCTGAACGAGCAGTACTTGCCTGGTGCTGGTCAGTTGAGACTACCATCCGGCCCCTGCCCGTTTCGCTCACGCACCGAAGGGGTTGCTCCGGGATCGGTCATGCATTCATCCGCCGGGAATGGATCAAGCGCTTTCCTTGTGCTGGGAGCAGAGGAATTGTTGCACTGCAGCAATTCCTCTGCTATTGTGTACTTCATCAAAGGCAAACCGCCTTTGCCGATGCACGACCCATAGGATATTGATCATGAGCAACGAAGCCGTTACCCAGATGCAGAGCCAGATCGAGAAAACCGTCGCTGGCCCGGCGCGCACGTACGCCAGCCTGATGCTGGATCATTTCGAGAAGCTTGCCACCCTGCAGTTCGAGGCTGCCAGGACCTACGCCGACACGGGTGTGCAGCAGGCCCGCGCCGCGCTGGAGGTGAAGAACCCGTCCGACATCCAGGCCTACTTTGACAACCAGCAGAAGGTGGCCAGGGAGCTGGGCGAGCGCATCAAGGGCGATTTCGACAAGGTCGCGTCCCTGAACCAGGCCTTTGCACAGAACGCGCAGAAGGTCGCGCAGGAAAGCGCCCAGACCGTATCCAAGGCCGCCGAAGACAACGTGAAGAACGTGTCGAAGGCAGCACAGGAAACCACCAAAAAGGTGACCCAGGCCGCTGGACAGGGCAAGTAAGCTCTCGGGCTGCGCTTGAACGGAAACCGCCATCCTTCCGGGGTGGCGGTTTTTTCGTGAAGAATCTGACAATCCCTCCTCAAAGACCAGTATGAGCCTGGATCCCGGGTGTCCGCTCTTCGACCCTGGGGGGTCTTTGACCCCAGGCATTCGACTTTACGCACGCCTGGATGGTAGGTATTAGTGACCCTTCAGGGAGCATTGTCAGATCCTGGCGTTGCTGTGCGGCTGGCCGCCGGCGTTGTGCCCCCCTTCAACGTCATGCCGGAATCGTTGTGTTTCCCTGCATGACCTCTGCTTGGTGAAGTGCGGCATCTTCTCGGACGAAGAGGCCACGATTTCCCACGGAGATATGAAACCGGCAGCGGTACAGGCGATGGAACAACCGATAGGCACAAGGCGTTTGCTGGTCCTCGACGATGAGAAGGATGTTGGCGCCACCATCTGCATGCTGGCGGCAACGGCGGCCTATGAAGCCGAGCACACCGACGATGCCGACGACTTTCTGGGGAAAGTAGTTGCCTGGGAGCCAACCCATGTGGTTGTCGACCTGCAGCTGAGCGACCGGGACGGAATCGAGGTGCTGCACCAACTCGCCAAGATGGAATGCAAGGCGGCGGTGATCATTATCTCCGGGTTGGGAGGTCGCGTGCTCGATTCCTCTGCACGCGCCGCAACCGAGAATGGACTGCGGCTTGTCGGCACCCTGTCCAAGCCATTTTCCCGCGCTGCGCTCCAGTCCTTGTTGACTGCCAACGCCCCGGAGACCTCGCCGGGTCAGAATTCCTCATCCGCGGTCCAGCCCCTGACGGTCTCTGAGAGGCAACTCGCCGAGGCGGTGCGGGCCAACGCGTTTGTCGTGCATTTCCAACCCAAGATTGCCTGTGCCAACGGTGCGCTGGTGGGCTTCGAATGCCTGGCACGATGGCCCCAGCAGGACGGCAGCATGATCTCGCCGGACGTGTTCATTGTCCTGGCGGAACAGACAGGCCTGATTCACGATCTGACGCGGCGAATCTACGATTGCGCCCTCGCTGCATTGCGGCAGCGGCTTCGGGGGACCGAGCTGAAAATCGCGCTGAACCTCTCGCCCATCAACCTCAATGACAAGGCGTTCCCGCGCTGGTTGCTGGGAAGATGCCGGGAGTACGGAATCCCGCCATCGCAGGTCATCCTGGAAGTTACGGAAACCGCCAGCATGGAGAACCCGCTGGCGTTGCTCGAGAACCTGACCCAGTTCCGTATCCGGGGGTTTCACCTGTCCATCGATGATTTCGGTGTTGGCTACTCCTCTCTTGTCCAGTTGGCCCGCTTGCCCTTCTCGGAACTGAAAATCGACCAGATGTTCGTCAAAACCCTTTCAGACTCGGAGGAGTCCAGGAAAATCGTCACGGCAGTCGTCGGCCTGGGGAGTTCCCTGGGCCTCAACGTTGTGGCGGAAGGGGTGGAGGACGCGTGGGCGCTGGACTTCCTGCGCGATGTGGGCTGCGATGAAGCGCAGGGCTATTTCATTGCCAGACCCATGGACAGGACTGCCGCCGCGGCCTGGAGCGGCCGTGCGTCGAGGAGGGAGGGGTGAACCGGCTGGCCGCCCGGCAGTACCGGCGCCTCTTCAGGGCCGTTCCCGGCAAGCTCCTGGTGTTAAGGCCCGGCAGCTACGAAATCGTCGCCGCTACGGAGGCCTATCTGCAGGCCACCATGACGCGTGAACGCGACATTGTCGGAAAGGCGCTGTTCGAGGTGTTTCCGGATAGCCCCGACGATCAGGAAGCCGACGGCGTCCGCAACCTGGAGAGCTCCCTGAAGCGGGTTCAGGCTCTGAAGGCCCCGGATATCATGGGTATTCAACGGTATCCCATACGCCTGCCCGATGGTGGTTTCGAGGAACGCTTCTGGAGCCCCGTGAACAGCCCGGTTCTGGATGATGCGGGCGATATCGAATTCATCATCCACCGCGTGGAGGATGTCACTGCGATCATCCGGAGAAATGCTGATCTGAACGCCGAGGGGGCTGACAGCAGCAATGGCTCAAGCGCAGTGCAGGACATCCTCGTGCAGTCGCAGGAACTCCGGCAGACCGTGACGAAGCTGCAGGAGCATGAAGCCCGCATGCGCACCGCGGAGCGTATGCTGCATCTTGGGGCCTGGGAGTACTACCCGGATACCGGCGCCCTGAACTGGTCCCCGCAGGTGTTCGATATCTACGACGTACCGGTCGGTCAACCAGCACCGGATCTCGAAGAGTACTTTGCCCTGGTACATCCGGATGACCGGGAGTCATCACGCGCAGTCGTTGCCGCCTTTATGGAGCAAGGCGCACCGCAGATCGAGCTTGAGCATCGGGTGATCGCCCGCGATGGAACGGTGCGACACATCAAGGGCGTGGGCGAGCGGTACGTTTCCTCTGAAGGCGAGATTGTCGTCGGCTATGTCCAGGATGTCACACCGCTCGTCAGGACCCGGCACAAGCTCTCCCGGGCCGAACAACTCCTGCGCCTGGCCGGCGAGAAAGCGCGGCTGGGCGGTTGGCGTGTCGAGCTCGATTCCGGGAACGTTATCTGGACGCCGGAAACCGCCGTCATTCATGGCATGCCCGCCGATTTTTCCCCCTCCGGCGTCACCGAGGCGATCGGGTTTTACGCGCCGGAGTATCGCGAGTGGATCAGGCGGGTATTCGAGGCGTGTGCCAGCGGAGGTGAGGAGTTCGATGTCATCTGCCAGCTCCAGACACCCGACGGGCGACGGCCATGGATACGGGCGATCGGTATAGCCGAACTGGATCAAGAGGGCAGGATCCACGCGGTTCAGGGTGCGTTCCAGGAGATATCGAAGCTTCGCGAGGCACAAATGCGTGCCGAGGAGGCCGAGCGACAGACGCTGGACGTACTGGAAAGCATCAGCGACGCATTCTTTGCTCTTGATGGAAACTGGAACTTTGCTTACGTCAATCCACAAGCCTGCGTGATTCTGGAACGTTCCAGGGATCAATTGTTGGGGAGAAACGTTTGGCGGGAATTTCCCGAGGCGGTGGATAGTCAGTTTCAGCATCAGTACCAACTGGCGGTGGAAAACCAGCAGACCACCCGATTTCAGGCATTCTACCCTCCGTTGGGCAAATGGTTTGATGTCAGCGCCTATCCGATACCCGAAGGCCTGGCCGTTTACTTTCGCGATGTGACCGACGAACGGGAGCGCCAGGAGCAACTACGGCTGGTGGAGGCTGCCCTGTCGCGGCAGAACGATACCGTGATCATCACGGAAGCGGAGCCTATCGAGGCGCCGGATGGCCCACGTATCGTCTATCTGAACGATGCCTTCGAGCGGCTGACCGGTTACCCCCCAAGCGAAGTGATCGGACAGACGCCGCGGCTGTTGCAGGGTCCGGGCACGGATCCGCGGGAACTGGAACGAATCCGGGACGCCCTGAGGAGGCAGGAACCGGTACGCTGCGAGTTGCTGAACTACAAGAGGTCGGGCGAAGCCTACTGGCTGGAGCTCAATCTTACGCCGCTGTTTGACGATGAAGGCCACTGCACGCACTTTGTCTCGGTCCAGCGCGACATCACCGAACGCAAGCAGCGGGAAGCAGAGCTTCGACAGGCCCAGGAACGTTTCCAGCTGATATCCAGAGCCACCAACGATGTGCTCTGGGACTGGAACCTCTCTACCAATGAAGTCTGGTGGAACAACTCCGTAACGGATGTGTTCGGGTACGCCCTGTCGGAACTGGAACCCGGGCCGGAATCCTGGACCCATCGTATCCACCCGGATGACCGGGAGCGCGTGGTCCGGGACATTCATGAATTCATCGACGGCGAGGGTGAGTTGTGGCGTGGCGAATACCGCTTCCTCAGGAGCGACGGCGAGTGCGCCAGCGTGATTGATCGCGGTTTCGTGATCCGGGATGCCGCCGGAAAGGCCGTCCACATGGTGGGCAGCATGCTCGACATCACCGAGCGCATGGACATGGAGCAACGGCTGCGGGAGTCCCAGAAGCTGGAAGCGGTCGGCCATTTGACCGGAGGCGTCGCCCACGACTTCAACAATCTGCTGACGGTCATCCTGGGTAACGCGGAAGTGCTGGCAGAGCTGGTGGACGACGCACACCTGCGACCAATGGCCGAAATGACCATGTCCGCTGCGCAGCGCGGTGCCGAGCTGACCAGCCGCCTGCTGGCATTTGCCCGCCGCCAGCCGCTTGATCCGAAACCCACGGACATGAATGAGCTGGTGGAGGCGATGCAGGCGCTTGTACGTCGCACGCTGCCTGGAAGCATTGAATTCGAGTTCGTTCCCAGCCCCGACCTGGGCATCGCCGAGATTGATGCCAGCGAGCTGGATACAGCATTGCTGAACCTGATTGTGAACGCACGGGATGCCATGCCGGACGGCGGAAGGTTGACCATAGAAACCGGGAATGCCGTTCTGGACGGCGAATACGCGGCTCGTCACGCCGATGTTGTACCGGGCGAGTACGTGATGGTCTGCGTTTCCGATACAGGAACGGGCATGGATCCCGGGACGATCCGGCAAGGCTTTGAACCGTTTTTCACCACCAAGAAAGCGGGCAAGGGGAGTGGTCTGGGGTTGAGCATGGCGTTCGGGTTCACCAAGCAGTCGGGTGGCCACATCAAGATCTATTCGGAACCGGGTGAAGGCACGTCGGTCAAGCTGTATTTCCCCAAAGTGCGCGGTCCCCGCTCATTGAGTTACCAGCCGATGGCCGAAACGCTGCCGCAGGGCGGAACAGAGCATGTTCTCATTGCCGAGGATGACGAGCTGGTGCTGAGACACCTTGAGGGCCAGTTGCGGTCACTGGGTTACCGTGTTTCGGCTGTTTCCTCCGGCCCCGAGGCGCTGCACGTTCTCAGCAGGCACCCCGATATTGCTCTGTTACTTACGGATATCATCATGCCGGGCGGCATGAACGGACGTGAACTCGCGGACCGTGCGCTGGCAATGTGCCCGTCGCTGAAGGTACTGTTTACGTCCGGTTATACCGAGAACGCCATCGTCCATCACGGACGCCTGGATCCCGGTGTGGACTTACTGAGCAAACCCTATACCCGACAGGAACTGGCAACCAAGGTGCGGCTGGTGCTGGATGATGCGTTGCATTCGAAAGGTTGAGAAGAACCCAACCACCGAGGTCATCGGGTCACCGCGGGGATGGAAGGGGATGCCAGCCAGTCATGGGACGGCGCAGGTACGCCCTGCCTCCCTGAACGACACCAGGCGCCGCTGGCTCTCATCCCACAGGGCAAGCGATACGCCCGTCAGGCTTTCGCGGAAGGTAATGCGACCAACATCCCGAAGTTCCGGATGGTCCCGCAGAACCTCGTGGAGCCGGTATGACGGAATGCGACTGCACAGGTGATGGACATGGTGCACGCCGATGTTGGCGCTGAACCATCGCAGCCAGCCCGGCAACGCGTAGTGCGAGCTCCCGTGAAAGGCCGCCTCATGGAATTCCCACTCGTCCTGGTGCTCCCAGTAGGTGCCTTCGAACTGGTGCCGGACATAGAACAGCCACACGCCCATTACCGAGGCGAGCAACGTGATGGGTAGCTGCACGAGCAGGAACTCCCCAGGGCCAACGAGCCAGATCACGCCGCCCGCCACAACAACCATGGCCACATTGGTGCCCATGGTGCTCACCCAGGGCATCCACCCGGAGCGCATGAAGCCC
>SLLM01000292.1 GCA_007134055.1 Ectothiorhodospiraceae bacterium
CATGAAGAACAACGATTTCGGCGGCACCGATTTTGGCGGAGTGATCATGCACGGCATGCAGAACTTCGCGCTCATGACACGCACGCTGACGGACTGGCTGCTGCCCCGCGGCGGCTATCACCGCAGGCTCGAGACCCGCTGGAAGAAGCCCGTCTACCCCGGGGACACGATTACTCCGGAAGCCGTCGTCTCCGCCACCCAGCGTACCGCGAAGGGCCGCTGGGTGACGTTCCAGGTGGAGGTCCGGAACCAGGGTGGGGACGTCGTCGCCACGGGAGAGGCCCTGGCCGAGTTCCCCGACATCATGCCGGGGGCCACGATCGCCTCCGCGGGTTGAGCGAGAGCAGGCATGGGAGCCTCGGGCGGTGATCGCCCGGGGCGCCATGAACGACCGGCACGACAAGAGAAACATCATGTGAGGAGGAGAAGCCGATGTTACGAAAAGCGACTGTTGCCTTTGCCTGTGCCGCGGTACTGATTACCGCACCGCAGCTCAAGGCTGATTCCCCCGATGCTCCGGAGTTCTTCCGGATCGTGTCCACGTCCCCGGGTGGTCTGTGGCATACCTTTGGCACGCGGTTGACGGACCGGCTCGAGAGAGCGTTCCCGGACACCAGTTTCAGTCACCGGCCCGGCGGTTCCGACCAGAATCATCGCATGGTCAGTTCCGGACAGGCGCAGCTGGGATTCAGCTTCACGCCCATCTCTGTCCAGGCCCATACCGGCAGTGGTGACTTCGATGAGGCCTGGGAGGATGCCCGCCTGATCGGGACGTTCTACGCGGCCTTCCTGCATCCCGTCGTGCGCGCCGGGATCGACGTCGATCACATCAGCGATCTCCAGGGACGGGTGGTGAGCCCCGGCCAGCGGGAGTGGGGCACGACCGCCGTGGTCACGCAGATCCTGGAGATGTTCGACATCACCGAGGAGAGCCTGGCCGAGCAGGGAGGCCGCATGGAATACCTGGGCTTCGGTGATGTGCAGAGCATGATGCAGGATCGGCGGCTGGATGCGTTCATGTACTACGCGTCGGTCCCGAGCCCGCTGCTCACCCGCCTCTCGGAGACGCCCGGCATCCAGCTGCCCGCCTATACCCAGGAGGACGTGGACATGATCCTGGAGAACCTGGAACCCCAGGGCGGGTTTTCCCAGGCGCAGTTCCCGGCGGATCCGTATCCCGGCTCGGAAGGGGACTTCCCCTCCCCGGTGATGTGGTCGATCTTCGTGGTCAGCAAGGATGTGCCGGATGACGTCGTCTACGAGATCACCCGCATCCTCTACGAGGACGAGAGTCTTCGTGACTTCATGGGTGGCGGTACATCGCTGAACATCGACTACGCCGCCGACGGCCTCGAAGACAGCGGTATCCCGTTCCATCCCGGTGCGCAGAAGTACCTGGAGGAGCATGGAGCCCTCTGAATGAACCCGCACGGCGGTGCCCAGGGGAGGTAGACGGCCTTGATGGCGATACGCTTCGATCCGAAGAATGCATCGGACCATCTGCTGGCGCACCGCCGTGTCCCCATTCCCCGGCCGCTGCTCTTCGCGCTCGCGGCCCTGGTGTTCTTTACCGCGGTGTATCATGTCTCCGGTGGCGTGTTCGGGGTCCCGGAGGCGCTGCGCCACCGGGTCACCCACATCACCCTGTTCCTGATCCTCACCTACCTGTTCTTTCCCCTGGGGCGCAGGAGCTGGCGGGAGCCGTTGAACCGGCTCTTCCTGGTGGATCTGGTGCTGATCGTCCTGGCGCTCGTCGCCTACGTGTATGTGATGAACGACATCCGGGGCCTGGCGGGGCGGGCCGCCTTCCCGGAAACCCGGGACGTGGTGGTGGGCACGGTGATGATCCTGCTGGTGCTGGAAGCGGTGCGTCGTACCGTCGGCCTGCCACTGGTCATCATTCCGGGGTTTTTCATCCTCCATGCGCTCTACGCCAACAGTTTCCCCGGGGTTTTCTATACGGCGCCGGCGGAGTTCGATTACCTGGTGGGGTACCTGGCCTTCAACCTGGACGGCATGCTCGGCATCCCGATTTCCGTGGCGTCCACCTTCATCATCGTCTTCATGCTGTTCGGCGCCGTACTGGTACGGTCCGGGGCCGGGCAGTTCTTTACCGACCTGGCATACGCCGCGACCGGCTGGATGGCGGGTGGCCCGGCAAAGGCGGCCACCGTGGCGAGCGGCCTGTACGGCTCCCTGTCCGGGAGCACCACGGCCAACGTCGTCACGTCCGGCTCGTTCACCATTCCCCTGATGCGCTCATCCGGGTTCCGGCCCCAGTTCGCGGCCTCCGCAGAGGCGATCGCCTCCAACGGCGGGCAGATGATGCCGCCCATCATGGGTGCGGCGGCGTTCATCATTCCCATGTACATCCCGGGTGCCTCGTATCGGGACGTGGTGATCGCCGCGGTTATCCCGGCGATCCTCTACTTCGTTTCATTGTTTGCCATGGTGCACTTCGAGGCGAAAAAGTGCGGACTGCAGGGCCTGCCCCGCTCCCGGCTGCCGCGGGTGGCCGGCGTGCTCCGGGTGGGCTGGCCATTGATGTTCTCGCTGTTCACCATCATCGGGTTGCTCCTCTACGGATTCACGCCGATGGTGGCGGGCGTGGCCGCGCTTCTGGTCACCATCCTCGTCACCTGCTTCCGGCCCGAGACGCGCATGTCCCCGCGGGACCTCATCGCTGCCATGGAGACGGGCGTTCGCAGTACCATCCCGATCGTGATGGCCTGCGCGGCAGCGGGTCTGATTATCGGCTCGATGAACGTCTCCGGCCTGGCGGGGCGCATCTCCGGGGCGGTGGTGGATCTCGCGGGCGGACAACTCTGGCTGGGCCTTCTGGCCACCATGGTGGTCTGCGTGATCCTCGGCATGGGCATGACGACCACCATCATCTACCTGACCCTGGCAGCACTGGTCGTGCCCAGCGTTATCGAGATGGGCGCCCATATCATGGCGGCGAACCTGTTCGTGTTCTATTTCGGCGCCCTCTCCGGGGTGACTCCGCCCGTCGCACTCACCACGTATGCCGCCGCCGGCATCGCGGGCTCCGACCCCTGGCGTACCGGCTGGGAGGCGGCGAAGGTGGGGCTCGCTTCGTTCATCATCCCGTTCATGTTCGTCTATACCCCCGAACTGCTCATGATCGGTACCCCGCCGGCGATCATGGTGGCCGCCTTCACGGCGCTCTGCGGGGTGCTGATGCTGGCCGCGGCGGTGCAGGGGTATTTCGTGGGGAGACTCACGCTCTGGGAGAGGTTCCTGATGGCGGCGGGGGCCGTGCTGCTGGTCCACCCCTCGGCCGCGGGTGCGCTACTGGCATTCGTCCTGGTGGCGGCGGCGTCGCTGCGCAACGTCCGCACCCTGCGCCATGGTCGCTCCGGCGGACAACCGGGATACTGAGGAGGAACAGCACATGCGCCTGCTCGCTCACTGGCTGATGTTCCTGCTGTTGCTGGGCGCACCGGCGCTCTACCTGGGCCTTGCCCGCCTGCAGTACAGGGAGTTCTGGAGCTTTCTCGGACTGCTGGCCCTTGCCTGCATGGCAACCCTGGTAGTGATTCGCTTCCTCGAGCGCCGGATGCCTACGGACGATGGTGAAGAGAACGGAGGATAAATGCGTCTCGGAACGGCCTTTTGCTACGCTACGCAACGCTTTCCGGACAAGACGGCGATCATCTCCGGCGAGGGGCGCTGGACCTACCGGGAGCTGGACGCACGGGTCACCCGCCTGGCCGGTGCGCTCTGGGAACGGGGCCTGCGCACGGATGATCGGGTCGCGGTGCTCGGGCGCAACAGTCATCGCTACCTGGAGCTGTCCATCGCCCTGGCCCGGATCGGCGCATGGATGGTTCCGATCAATCACCGGCTGCTGGTGGATCAGATCGCCATGCGCCTGCGCCACTCCGATGCCCAGGCAGTTGTCATGGACGAGGCGTTCCTGCCGATGGTCGACAAGCTCGAGCCTGATCTGCGGCAGCGGTTGCGACACAACGTGATCGTGCTGGGGGAACGTGGGGTCGGGGGTGCGGACAGCTACGAGGATCTGATCCGCGGTGGGGCACCGGAGCCGCCGATCGTGGATCTCAGTCCCGAGCACCCGCTCTACCTGGGATACACCTCGGGCACCACCGGTCGCTCCAAGGCGGCCATCGTGTCCCACCGTGCCATTGTCGCGGGATTTCTCTACAAGACGCTGGACTTCGGCCTGTGCGCGGAGGATGTGGCGCTCAATCCCGGCTACTTCTGGCACTCGGCGCCGCGCGATTTTGCCCTGTTGCAGCTCTATCTCGGGGGGACAACCATCGTCACCCCGGAATTCGATGCCGAGACCTGCCTGCGGCTGATCGAGGAGCACCGGGTGACGAACGGCTTCTTCGTGCCCACCATGTTCCGGATGATTCTGGACCTTCCCAACCATCGCGACTACGACGTCTCCTCCATGCGCGTGCTGATGTCCGGCGGCGCGCCATTGCCGACCGGGCTCAAGGACGAGGTGGTGGAGCGTTTCGGCTCTGCCCTGCACGAGTTCTACGCCGCCACGGAAACGAGGATCGTGACCACGGTCACCGCCGAGGAGCTCGCCACCCGCCGACGGACAGTCGGGCGACCGGTGCGGGATATCCAGGTTCGAATCCTGGACGAGGACGGAGAACCGGTACCCGTCGGCGAGGTCGGGGAGATCTACCTCCAGAGTCCGACCCTTTTCAGCGGCTACTACAAGGACGAGGAGAAGACCAGAGCCGTCTTCCGCGGCAACTGGTTCTCCCTTGGCGACATGGGGCGGCTGGATGACGACGGCTACCTCTACATCGTCGACCGCAAGCAGGACATGGTGATCAGTGGGGGCGAGAACATTTATCCCAGCGAGGTGGAGGACGTGCTCGTCCAGCATCCGGCGGTCAGTGACGCGGCGGTCATCGGCGTGCCCGATCCACGCTGGGGGGAGGCGCTGAAGGCCGTGGTGTGCCTGTTGCCGGGCAGTCAGGCGAGCGAGGAAGATCTCAAGCAATACTGTGCCGAGCGTCTTGCGGATTACCTCAAGCCACGGAGCGTGGATTTCGTCGAGGAACTGCCGCGCAACCCTACGGGGAAGGTCCTGAAACGGGAGCTGCGGGAACGCTACTGGAACGATGGTGACGTGCGGGTGTGAATCCCCGCGGCAGATGGGAAGGCCCGGCTGCGCGGAGGCGGCGCCGGGCCTGCCTGGGAAGCGCTTCGTCTATGCGGCGAGCGTCCCGATCCTTTCATGCGCCTCCCGGAGTGCGGCCGCGCCGGTTTCCTCTCCCATGGCAAGGCCTTCGGCGTGGACGAAATGCACGTCGGTGATTCCGACGAACCCGAGCATGTGGCGGATATAGGGGGTCGGGAAGTCCAGTTCGCCGCCCTTGTACTGGCCGCCACTGGTCACGAATACGTAGGCGGTCTTGCCGCGCAGCAGGCCTTCGGCGCCGCTCTCCGTGTAGCGGAACGTCCGCCCGGCGCGGGCGACGTGATCGAACCAGGCCTTGAGCGTCGACGTAACGTTGAAGTTGTATACCGGCGAGGCAATGAGCAGGATATCCGCCTCCTCCAGTTCCTCGATCACGGTGTCGGCCGGCGCTGCCTCCCGTGCCTGCGACGGCGTGCGTTCATCGGGGTCGGTGAGCGCGGCCTGGAATCGTTCCGCCGTCAGGTGGGAGAGAGGGTCTGCCCCAAGGTCCCGGCGGATCACCCGCAGTCCCTGTTCGGACTCCCGCATCCGGGTGATGAATTCGTCGGCCAGGCGGGAGGACTGACCCTCGTCGCCAAAGATGCTGTTATTGAGCTGAAGAATCGTCGTCATGGGTGGTGCTCCTGTGTCGATGGATGCTGTGTTGCATTTAACGCTTTAATCAATCGATTAAAAAGCGGATAATTTCGGTGTTTTCGTTCGAATGGATCGATGTATGGTGCCGCGAATCTCTCTGGATCAATGGCGCGCGCTGGTGGCGGTGGTGGAGGAGGGCAGCTACGCCCGTGCCGCGGAGGCGTTGCACAAGACCCAGTCCACGGTCAGCTACGCGGTTGGACGGATCGAGGAACAACTGGGTGTGGTGGTGTTTCACCGCGAGGGGCGGCGTGCCGTCCTCACGACAGCCGGACGTGTGCTCTACCGCCGCGGCCGCCATCTGGTGGATGAGTCGGTGCGCCTGGAACAGACGGCCGCCCGCCTGGGCGAGGGAGTCGAGCCGGTTCTGGGTCTGGGGGTGGAGATCCTCTTCCCCACCTGGCTGTTGCTGCAGTGCCTGGAGATCTTTGCCGCGGAGTACCCCGAAACACGGGTGGAACTGTACGAGACCGTGCTCGGTGGCGGCGAGGAGCTGCTGCAGCAGGGAGGTGTGGAGCTTGCCTTGAGTTCAGCCGTACCGGCCGGCTTCGTCGGTGATCCGCTGATGCAGGCCCGCTTTCTTGCCGTGGCGGCGCCGACCCACCCACTCCACCGGAAGGCGCGCTCACTGACCCTGGATGACCTCAAGGAGCACCGGCATGTGATCGTCCGCGACAGCGGTACGCGCCGGGAGCGTGAAGGGGCCTGGCAGGTCACGGAGAACCGCTGGACGGTGAGCAACAAGGCTACATCCATCCGGGCGCTGTGCATGGGCCTGGGGTTCGCGTGGATCGCAGAGGAAGTGATCCGGGACGAGCTTGCCAGCGGTGCCCTCAGGCCCCTGCCGCTTGAACACGGAGGCGAGCGCTGGGGTGTGCTGTATCTGGCCTACGCCGACCCCGATGGCGCCGGGCCCGCCACCCGGCGTCTCGGAGAGATCCTGCGGCAGGCCGCCTCCCGGTGCCCCGGGGGTCTGCAC
>SLLM01000305.1 GCA_007134055.1 Ectothiorhodospiraceae bacterium
CCAGGGCGGCCGCCTCGGTGGGCGTAGCAATGCCGGTGTAGATGGAGCCGATGACCACGACGATCAGGCCCACCACCGGGAGCATGCGCCGGCCAATGACGATCTTCTGCCAGAAGGTCGAATTCTCGCCGTCGCTCGCGGGAATCCGCTTGCGGTAGATCAGGCTCCAGAGACAGATGTAGATGCTGAACAGCAACAGCGTGAGTATCCCCGGAATCACCCCCGCCATGAAGAGCCTGGACACCGACACCTCTGCGGCGACCCCGTAGACGATCAGGATGATGGATGGCGGAATCAGCAGGCCGATGCTGCCGGACGCAGCCAGGGAGCCGATTGCCAGGGACGATGGATAGCCCCGTCCCAGCAGTTCCGGCATGGTGATCTTGCCGACCGTCGCGCAGGTCGCCGTGGAAGACCCGGAGACCGCGGCGAACATGCCGCTACCGAGCACATTGACATGCAGCAGACGCCCGGGGACGCGGGACAGCCATGGAGCCAGGCCGTGGAACACGTCCTCGCCGAGCCGGGTCCGCAGCAGGATCTCCCCCATCCATATGAACAGCGGAAGCGAAGTGAGTGCCCACTTGGCGCTCTCCCCCCAGACGGTTGTCGCCATCACCATGCCGATGGGCGCATTGCTGTAGACGAGCAAGGTCGCAGCCGCCACCGCCATCAGCGAATAGCCGATCCACAGGCCGCTGAAGAGCAGCAGGAACAGCAGCAGCACGAGGACGATCGAAAAGTATCCGATTTCCATAACAGGTCCCGATTTCCGGAATGGGCGCGTGTGTACGCGCTAGTGTTCGTTATCGACGTAATCGGGCAGCCTGCCCCGCAGCGAGGAGACAAGCGAATCCAGAACGGCGATCGACAGCGCGAACAGTCCGAAGACCACGAAGGACTGGGGAATCCACAACGGGATCCCGATCATGCCCCCGGAAACCGCCCCGTAACTCAGCCCGTGAAGCAACAGGTCACCCATGTAGAAGAGCAGGAACACGCTCAGACCAAGGCCGATGGCGAGGCACAGAATCTCCGCGATCAGCCGGCGCCTCCCCTGCAGGTTGTTGATGAGCAGGGAGACCCGCACGTGCCCGCCGACCCGCAGGGTATAGGCCAGCGCCAGGAAGGAAGATGCGGCCATCAGGTATCCGGCCACCTCCTGGGCCGCGGGAACGAGGACGCCGAACAGGCGTCCCACGATCTGCGCGGTTACCATGACCGCTATCATCGCCAGGCCGAAGGCGCCGGCGGCGAAGCACACCCGGTAGAACCCGTCCAGTATTCTGCGCATGATCAGTCATCTCGCCTATCGATGAAGCGTGCGCCCGCCGCGGAGCGGGGGCGCACGCCGGGATGGCATCGATCAATCGGAGTTCATGGCGTCGACCAGGGCCTGGCCGTCCGACCCGGCCCGGTCCAGCCATTCCTCGATCATGAGTGTGCCGATGGCGCGGAAGTCCTCCATCAGCTGCTCGGATGGCTCATTCACCTGCATGCCGTGCTCGGCAAGAGTCTCCACCGCCGACTTGGCAGCCTTCCGACTCTCCTCCCAGCCACGCTTCTCGGCACGCTCGGCTGCGGTCAGGATCGCCTGCTGGGTTTCCTCGTCCAGGCTGTTGAACGTCCGGAGGTTCATGATGACGAAGTTCTTGTTGTGCCAGGCACTGAGATCGGTGAAGTAGTCGATGAAGTCCCAGGACTGTGTGTTCACTCCGGTAACCGGCGAGGTGATCATCGCCGAGATCACGCCCGTGCTGAACGCCTGCGGCGCTTCCACCTGCTCCACCGTGGTCGGGGTTGCCCCCAGGTGCTCCGCAAGACGGGAGGTGGCGGAGTTATATGCCCGCATCCGCTCGCCGCTGAGGTCCGAGATATCGTCAACCGGATAGGTGGTGTAGAAGCCGGTCCCCGGCCAGGCGACGGAGTACAGCAGCTTGACGCCCTGGCGCTCCAGCCGCTCTTCCACGAACGGACGCTGCACCTGGTAGAGCTCCCAGGCCTCGTCGTAGCCGCTGGCAAGGAAGGGGATGGAATCGGCCTCGAAGAACGGGTCCTCGTTGCCGTAGGCGGAGAGCAGAATTTCGCCCATCGGGATCTGCCCGGTGGCAACCGCCTGCTTGATCTCCGGCTGCCGGTACAGCGACATGCCGCTGTGCACTTGCAGGGTGATGGCGCCGCCGGTGAGCTCCTCGAGCTGCTCACCAAAGTAGTAGACGTTCTGGGTCTGGAAGTTGCCTTCCGGGAAGCCGGTTGCAACATCCCATCGCTCCGCGGACACGGCCGTGGAAAGCACCAGGGCGGATGCCACGACAACCACCGATTTCTTGTTGATGAACATATTCCTACTCCTCCTGTTTCAACTCGCGTTATGCTGCCCGTCGACGACGGGCGTACTGTCGGAATCCGTTGTTAGCGGCCCTTGAATTCGGGCTTTCTCTTCTCGAGAAACGCTGCCACGCCCTCCTGCTTGTCTTCTGTCCCGTAAATCGTCGTCGCCATGAATGTCTCCATCTCGATGGCCGAGGCGAGGTCCATCTGCATCCCCTGGTGCACCGCCCGTTTGGCGAATGCGAGGCCGAGCGGTGCCCGCTTGGCGAATGTGTCCGCCATCTGCAACGCTTCCGTCATGGCCTGTCCCTTGTCCGTCAGACGGTTGATCAGGCCGATGCGATAGGCGTGTTCCGCGGTGATCGGTTCGGCGGAGAACAGGATCTCCATCGCGTTCGCCGGTCCGACCAGACGCGGCAGCCGCTGCGTGCCGCCAAAGCCCGCGACCGTTCCGATCCGCGAGCTGGTGATGGCGTAACTCGACTCCCTGGCACCGACGCGAAGGTCGCACGCCATCGCGAGTTCGCAGCCGCCCGTCATGCAGAACCCCTCGATGGCAGCGATCACCGGCTTGCCGGAACGCTCAATGGTCTCGGCCAGGCGGTGGAAACAGCCGAAGAACGCGAAGCCGTCGGTGGCCGACTTCACTTCCAGCGCCTCGTTCAGGTCCGCGCCAGCGGAGAAGAACGTGGGGCCGCCGGTGATGATGATGGTGCGCACATCACCGTCATCCCCGGCCTCGCTCACCACGCTCCGTATGCTGTCCATCGTCGCCATGCTGAGCGCGTTGCGGCGCTCGGCCCGGTCAATGGTGATGACCAGGGCGGTGTTCTCGTTCGCCACCCGAATGCCTTCCAGACTCATCGTTCCTCCCCGTTTGATGCCATCCGCGATCCGGGAACCCGCGCCCGCCGCGGCTTCATCCCGATCGCCAGAAGAATCTCCTCCTCGTCGCGGCCCAGCGCCGGCCCGGGCCGCTGCACCATCGGCGGCGTACCCTGCAGCCGTAGCGGGCTTGCCAGCAGATTCCAGGCCCCGCGTTCGTCCTCGCCCCGCAGCCGCAGTCGGCGGGCCGTTGTCTGTTCCGCTTCCATCACCTCCCGCGCGGTACGAACCGCGGCGGCGCCAAGGCCACGCTCCCGCAGGGCGGCAACCGCCGCCTCCCGGGAAAGGGTGCGCATCGCGTCGCGCTCCCCGGGCGCCAGGCTGCCGGCATCCCCCTCTTCGGCGACGACGTGTCCATCGGCACAGGGAATCACGGCCACAGTGGCCGCGGTCGCAGCGCCCTCATTCCATGCGGTCTGGGTGACCCAGGCGGCGATGTCCTGCATCGACAGGTCGATGTACTGCCCGCGACCATCCCGGTCGCGGAACTCCAGCGCCGCGAGGATGGCCACCAGCGCCGTGCCCGCGCCCAGGACGTCCGCAGAAGAGATCCCGGTCTTGACGGGAACGCCATCGGAGCGGACCAGGTCCATCAGCCCGGACATTGCCTGGACGATGGTGTCGAAGGCTGGCCGCCCGGAGTACAGGGAATCCGCGCCGAACCCGGAGACGGCGCAGTAGACCAGCCGCGGATTCATCTCCCGGATCTCCTCCACGGAGAAGCCGCGTTTGGCGAGGGACCCGGGCTTCAGGTTTTCAAGGAGTACGTCGGAGGTCTCGATGAGGCGACGCAGCACCGCGCGCCCATCGGCCTCGTTGAGGTCCACGCGAATGCTCTTCTTGTCCGTGTTGCTGACGGTATAGAACACGCTCTGGCCACGTTCCTTCGGCGGCCACTTGCGGGCAGCTTCGCCCTCCGGTGGCTCCACCTTGATCACCTCCGCCCCCAGGCTCGCCAGATGCCGGGCGCCCACGGGGGCAGTGGTGTAGTGACCGATCTCGATGACACGAACCCCCGCCAGCGGTGCTTCCCCCGCAGCCGCAGTCGAGGCGCTCTTCGACGGGCCATCGCCCGCTGCCATGCGCATGACCTCACCACGGTCGGCATCCGGCGCCGACAGTTCCAGCAGGGGCCTGCCCGGGGTACGATTCATCGCCAGGGGCGACCCCGGCACATGCAGCGGTGAGGCGCCCGCATCGCCCTCCAGGCGCCGGATCATCTTCCGGTACTCCAGGTTCGGTTCGCGCGGGTAGCCGTCGATGCGGACGATGGGACCACTGGGCACTGCCGCGACCCCGAAGCCTTGCATACACTGGTCGATGGTGCGTCGCTCGACCCACTCCTGGACCAGGGCGTCCACCTCCCGGACACGGGCGACACGGTCGGTGGAGTGGGCGAAACGCGTATCCCGCGCCAGCTCGGGGCGACCGATCACGTCACAGATGCGTTGCCATTGAACGTCGCTCCCGGTGCAGATCAGAAGCCATCCGTCCCGGGCGGCAAAGACGTTCCAGGGCGCGGACAGCGGGTGCCTGCTGCCTTGACGCCGCGCGGTATCCGCCGGCTCCTCCTGCTGCAGCAGACCGGTGAGGAAGGACGACATGGCGGCAAACCCGCAATCGTACAGGGCCATGTCGATGTGCTGCCCCGCACCGTGGAGGCGCCGTACGCGAAGCGCCGCCAGCACGGAAGCCGCCGCATAGATCCCGGTCATGTACTCCACCACCGGGACGCGAATCGGAACCGGGGGGCCATCCGGAAGTCCGGTGGTTTCCATGATTCCGGTCAACGCCTGGATGCCGTACTCGCTCTCGGCAACGCCCTGCATGGGCCCATCGGCGCCATAGGCGGACACATCGCAGATGACGCGCCCGTCCACCCCTGCGCCCGCGACCGCGCCGGTGGCCACGGCGTCCATGTCGCTGGAGCGCAGGACCACATCACTGCGAACGGCGAGGCGGCCAAGCAGGTCCCGATCCTCCCCGGAATCGGGGTCGAGCAGCAGGCTGCGCTTGCCGGCGACGAGCTGCGCACGATGGGCGGACTTCCCGCCCCGACGGGCGGCGGGGGTTACCTCCTCAACGGCGACTACGGTGGCGCCAAGCTGCGCCAGCAGGGATCCGCACACCGCCGCCGCGATACGCTGGCCGGCTTCGGTGACGACAACGCCATCCAGCGGAAGCGGCCGTAATCCCTGTTCATCGCTCATGCAAGCCATCTCGATCTCGGTCTCCAGCATGACCCCGGGACACCATCAGGTGCGCCCGAAGTCGGGCGCGCGCTTTTCCCGGAATGCACGACCGGCCTCCCTGGCCTCTTCCGTGCCGTAGTAGAGAGCCACGGCATTGAACCCCATCTGCGAGATACCCCGGATGCTCTCTGAGTCGGCGTTGAAGGATGCCTTGGCAATGGCAAGGGCCGTGGGGCTTCTCTGCAGCAGTTCCGCGCACCAGCGAGCGACTTCGCCGTCCAGGGCGTCGTCGGCAACGACCGCATTCACCAGGCCGAAGGACTCCGCCTCGGCCGCGGAATAACGGCGGCAGAGGTACCAGAACTCCCTGGCCTTCTTCTCGCCGACGATGCGGGCCAGATACGCGGTGCCGTAACCGGGATCGACGGAACCCACCTTCGGCCCGACCTGGCCGAACTGTGCGCTCTCCCCCGCGATCGTGAGATCACAGATGGTGCACAGGGCATTGCCGCCGCCGATCGCGTACCCGCGCACCTTGGCGATCACCGGTTTCGGGGCATCGCGGATGGCCTGGTGGATCTGCTCCAGCGGCACCCCGATGATGCCGCGCCCCTTACGCTCGGCCTTGCTGTCGGAGGTATCCCCGCCGACACAGAACGCCCGCTCGCCGGCGCCGGTGAGCACGATCACGCCAATGGACCGATTCCAGGATGCCCGCTGGAGTGCGTCCAGCAGTTCCTCGTAGGTCACCATCCGCAGCGCATTCAGCTTTTCGGGCCGATTGATGGTGATGGTGGCGACGCCGTCGCTCTCTTCGTAGAGGATGTCCGAATAGCCGGGTTCAGCCGTCATGAGAGATCTCCTGAGCCTGGTGAGGCCGCTCAACCGCGGTAGCTGGCGACGCCGGTCAACTCCCGCCCCTCGATCAGGGTAAGAATCTGGTTGGTGCCGTCGGGCACGGTCAGCATGCGCGCGTCCCGGTACATCTGCTCGAGCCCCATCTCCCGGCTCAATCCCATGGCACCATGCACTTCCATGGCGAGGGAGATGGCACGCTGGCAGGAACTGATGGCATGGCGCTTCGCCATTGCCGAGATCTGATTCGCCCGTTCGCCGTTGTCGATGCAGGACAGGGCGTAGTAGCACAGCAGGCGACTGGTGGTGACGGCGGTCGATATCTCCGCCAGGAGCTCCTGCACCAACTGGAAACCATGAATCGCCCGACCGAACTGGCTGCGGTCGGACGCATACACCAGCGCGGAATCCAGCGCCTTCTGGGCCAGGTGCACCGCGAACAGCCCGAATATGGGGCGGTTTGCCAGCCAGGTCAGGGTCAGCACCCGGGCTGCGTCACCCGCCTCGCCGA
>SLLM01000134.1 GCA_007134055.1 Ectothiorhodospiraceae bacterium
CGACGACATCCAGCGCCAATCACCCAACGTCTACCGCATGCGTCTGCTTGGTGCGGAGGTGGTGCCGGTGACGTCAGGGTCGCGCACGCTCAAGGACGCCCTCAACGAAGCAATGCGGGACTGGGTCGCCAACGTCGACGATACCTTCTATATCATCGGCACCGTCTCGGGGCCTCACCCCTACCCGCTGATGGTACGGGACTTCCAGGCCATCATCGGGCGCGAAACCCGCCGGCAGATGCTGGAGCAGGAAGGGCGCCTGCCGGATGCCCTGGTTGCCTGCGTGGGCGGTGGCTCCAACGCCATTGGGCTGTTCCACCCCTTCCTCGAGGATCGGGAGGTGTCCCTCCACGGGGTGGAGGCGGGCGGCCTCGGTATCGCCACGGGCGAGCATGCAGCGCCGCTTTGCGCGGGCCGGCCTGGAGTGCTGCATGGCAACCGTACCTATCTGATGGAGGACGATAACGGCCAGATCAGTGGGACCCATTCCGTATCCGCGGGCCTGGATTACCCGGGCGTGGGGCCGGAGCATGCCTGGCTGAAGGATATCGGGAGGGCCCAGTACACGTCCGTCACCGATGACGAGGCGATGGCAGCATTTCATGCACTCACCCGCACGGAAGGCATTATTCCTGCGCTGGAGTCGGCCCACGCGCTTGCCTACGCCGCCAAGCTGGCCGTCGAGCTTGGCCCGGAAAAGAGCATTGTCGTCAATCTCTCCGGTCGCGGGGACAAGGACCTGCAGTCCGTTGCCCAGCGGGAGGGGATTGAGCTATGAGCCGTATTGAACACCGCTTCCGGGCGCTGCGCGACGCAGGACGCAAGGCTCTGATCCCCTACGTGACCGCCGGTGATCCGCATCCGGACGTGACCGTGGATCTCATGCACGGCCTGGTCGCCGCCGGGGCGGATATCGTCGAGATCGGGGTGCCGTTCTCGGACCCCATCGGAGATGGCCCGGTAATCCAGCTTGCCTGCGAGCGGGCCCTGGAGTACGGCACCGGGCTTGTCGACGTCCTGGGCATGGTCAGCCGTTTCCGCGAACGGGATCCGGATACCCCGGTAGTGCTGATGGGCTACGCCAACCCGATCGAAGTCATGGGCTATGTTCGTTTCGCCCGTTCGGCGGCGGAGGCCGGTGTCGACGGCGTACTGACGGTGGACATGCCGCCGGAGGAAATGGACGAACTGGCCCGGGAACTGGCCGACGCGGGGCTTGATCCGATTTTCCTGGTCGCGCCGACCACGACGGAAGAACGCATGCGGATCCTGTGCGATCATGCCCGGGGGTTCGTCTACTATGTCTCCCTCAAGGGCGTGACCGGTGCGGATACCGTGGACGTGGACGGCGTGGCCCGCCGGGTGGAACTCCTGCACGGCATGACCGGCCTGCCGGTCGGTGTGGGGTTCGGGATCAGCACCCCGGAGCGGGCTGCCGCAATGAGCCGCGTTGCGGATGCCGTTGTCGTCGGTAGCGCGCTGGTACGGAGAATCGAGGCATGCAAGGATGACCACGCGCAGCTGCAGCAGGAGGTGACGACCCTGCTGGCAAGCATGCGTCGGGCCATGGATGCCGAGGCCGAGCAACCCGCCTGAGGCGGTAGCGGAGGATCTCCGCAGGGAACGTTCCCGTGTTTCATTACAGGTGCGAGTAGGTGGCTATGAGCTGGTTCGAGAAACTGATGCCTTCGCGGATCAGGACCGACGCCGAAGAGCGTTCCCGCAACCGCAGTGTGCCGGAAGGTCTGTGGACCAAGTGCGGTGCCTGCAATGCCGTGCTGTACCGCCCGGAGGTTGAGCGCAGCCAGGAGGTCTGCCCCAAGTGTGACCACCACATGCGCATCCCGGCGCGCAGTCGCCTTGAGAATCTGCTGGACCGGGGCTCGGCACAGGAGATCGGCGGGCAGATCAAACCCGTCGATGTGCTGCGTTTTCGGGACAGCAAGAAGTACAAGGATCGTCTCTCCCAGGCTCAGAAAGCCACTGGTGAGGACGACGCCCTGATCAGCATGCGTGGTCGTCTGCGGGGAATGCCGGTGGTGGCCTGCGCCTTCGAGTTCGAGTTCATGGGCGGATCGATGGGGTCCGTTGTCGGGGAGCGTTTCGTCCGGGCCGCTGATCTGGCCCTGGAAGAGCGCATGCCCTTCATCTGCTTTTCCGCCAGTGGTGGGGCACGGATGCAGGAAGCCCTGTTCTCGCTGCTGCAGATGGCAAAGACCAGCGCTGCCCTCGGCCGTCTGCGGGAAGCAGGCGTACCCTACGTCTCGGTGATGACCGATCCAACCATGGGCGGGGTTTCGGCAAGCCTCTCCATGCTCGGTGACATCAACGTGGCGGAGCCCGGCGCACTGATCGGGTTCGCCGGCCCCCGGGTGATCGAGCAGACGGTACGGGAAACCCTGCCGGAAGGGTTTCAGCGCGCCGAATTCCTGCTGGAGCACGGGGTGATCGACGTCATCATCGATCGACGGGAAATGCGTGACCGGCTGTCCCGGATCCTCGCTATGCTGTGCGGTGAGCCGTCACCGGAGATCAAGCGCCTGGAGCAGGTCGACACGGCATAGCCGGTGCAGCGGAGCCCGAGTAGCGTCGATGCGGTTTCAACAACTGGCCGACTGGCTCGCCTGGCAGGAGCATGCCCACCCCAAGCCAATTGATCTGGGCCACGAGCGCATGCGCCGGGTCGCGGGCCGGCTCGGCCTGCTGGCAACGGAATCCTGGGTGCTTACCGTGGCCGGTACCAACGGCAAGGGCTCCAGCGTCGCCTACGCGGCTGCCCTGCTGCGGGCGGCCGGCTGGTCAGTCGGCGCCTATACATCCCCGCATGTGCTCGAGTACCGGGAGCGCATCCGGATCAACGGGGCGTGCGTGGATGAGTCCGACATCGTCCGGGCTTTCGACGCCATCGATCGGGCCCGGGGCGGGACGAGTCTGACCTATTTCGAGTTCGCCACACTGGCTGCGCGCTGGTTGTTCCGGGAAGCGGAAGTCGGCGCGCAGGTACTCGAGGTCGGGCTGGGGGGACGACTGGACGCGGTGAATACCTTTGACCCCGATGTTGCCCTGGTAACTTCGGTGGGTGTGGATCACTGCGAATGGCTGGGGCCTGACCGGGAGTCGGTGGGGCGCGAGAAGGCCGGGATCTTTCGCCGTGGCCGGCCGGCCGTGTTCGCCGGTCCGGAGTTGCCCGACAGCGTTGCCACGCAGGCCCGCGGACTTGGCGCCTCGCTGCACGTCGCGGGGGAGGATTTCGGGTGGCAGCCGGCTGCCGGGGATTGCTGGATCTACCGGGACGGCATCGGGTCCGTGGGGCCGTTGTCACGGCCGCCGTTGACCGGCAATGTCCAGGTCGACAATGCCGCGGGGGTGCTGTGCGCCCTGCGTTCAGTACCGGGCCTCGTCCTCTCCGAGAGCCTCTGGTCGCGTGCGATGGTGGATTTCCGCCTCTGCGGGCGGTTGCAGGCCTTACCGGGCGCTCCCGTCTGGTGGCTCGACGTGGCCCATAATCCGGATAGCGCACGGGTACTGGCCGATGCCCTTGGCGCGCGTCCCTGCGCGGGCCGGCGCTTCGCGTGCATCGGGCTGATGGCGAGAAAGGACCTGCCGGCGGTGCTGGAGCCGCTCCGGGGGCTCTTCCACGGCTGGTACCTGATGGCCCTGCCCGGGGATGACATGTGGCCGCCGGAGCGCATGCGCGAGGCCCTGATGGGGGAAGTCATCATGGCACAGGGGCCACCGGAGACCCTGTTCCCCGGGATCCGGGATGAGCTGGGCCCCGAAGACGAACTGGTCGCCTTCGGTTCGTTCCGGACCGTGGAGGAAGCGCTGCGTTTCCGCGCTGTGGACAGTCTGGAGTGAGCAGGGCAGCATAGCGCGAGCGGGCGGTGTCCGGAATGGGGACGTCGCACCGCCCGTGTTCGGTCTCATGACGGTCTGTCCATGCAGCAACGGCACAAACAGCGACTGGTCGGTGCAGTGGTGATTCTCGCCCTGGCGGTGATCTTCCTGCCCATGATCCTGCGCGGTCCCGTCGAGCATCGTAGCCTGGACGTCGCGGTGGACGTACCGCCGCGGCCGGATCCGGGATCCGTGACACGGCCTTCGCCCCAGCCGGGCGAGGCGCCGCCGGCGGTACTGGAACGGATCCCGGTGCCTGATTCGGAGGCGGCAGGGGTGGGTGACGAGGCCCCGACGCAGGCTGAACCGGAATCGGACGTGGAATTCGAACCGACGCCGGAACCAGAACCGGAACCGGAGACGTCGGCAACCCGCGCAACGGCCGGTTTCTCGGTCCAGGTCGGCAGTTTTCGCAGCCATGACAATGCCATGGGTCTGCGCGAACGGCTCCGGGATGCCGGGTTTCCAGCCTACGTGGAGGAGAGCGCGGTCGATGAGGCGGAGACGGTGTTCAGGCTTCGGGTTGGCCCGGTGCCCGACCGGGAGGAGGCGCGCTCCCTGGCTGCCCGCATTGCCGACGAACAGGAACTGGAGGGCATTGTCGTCCCGACCCCGCAGTAGTCCCTGGGGTGCGCCAGGGACAGGTCACGGAGTTGGCGGGGACGCGCGTCGCTGCAGCCTTGAATCCCCGTGGATGTACGGTCAGCGCGCGGACTCTCGTGGACGCCGTATCCTGATGCGCGGGAGAGGTCGCTCTGATACCATCTGGCGCCTGCCTCTACGGCGCTGCAGCTTTCCCGGACGCGCATGAACTGGCTCGACATCGCCATTCTCACCATCATTGCCCTGTCGGCGCTGATCAGCGTTATCCGCGGCTTTGTCCGGGAGGTATTGTCCCTGCTGGTCTGGATCGCCGCATTCTGGATCGGTATCCGGTTCTCGCCGCAGGTCGCGGTATATCTGGAAGGTTATATCGCCTCGCCGACCTTGCAGATCGGGGTCGCTTTCACCGTGCTGTTCGTTGTTACCCTGCTGGTGGGAGCATTGGTGAACTATCTGGCGGGACAGCTGGTGGGCCGGACCGGGCTGACCGGAACGGATCGTCTGATCGGTATCATCTTCGGAGTCGCCCGCGGCGTGGTCGTGGTGGCTGTACTGCTGCTGGCGGCGGGGCTGACAGCCCTGCCGCGCGAGCCGTGGTGGCAGGAATCCACGCTGATACCGCACATCAAGCCCCTGGTCTGCAGTGTGGGCGTGCAGGAGTGGCTGGATGGCATGATGGTGTATGCACCGCTGGCGGACGAGTCCGAGCCGGTGGAGGGTACCCATGCGCCGGAGTACTGGCAGGAGTTCTGTAAAAGTGAGAATGTCTCTGATATGGCCGTTTCCTCGAGGTAATCGTCCCTGATGTGCGGTGTGATCGGCATGGTCGGGCGGGGGCCCGTCAACCAGGCGCTCTACGACGGGCTGACGGTGCTTCAGCACCGCGGCCAGGATGCCGCCGGCATCATGACCTACGAGCAGGGCCGGCTGTTCCTGCGCAAGAACAACGGCCTGGTACGTGACGTTTTCCGACACGAGCACATGCTCCAGCTCCGGGGCAACGTCGGCATCGGTCACGTGCGCTATCCGACCGCCGGCTGTTCCAGCTCCGCCGAGGCACAGCCCTTCTATGTCAACTCACCGTACGGGATCAGCCTGGCCCACAACGGCAACCTCACCAATGCGCAGGAACTGCAGCGGGAGCTGTTTCTCGAGGACCGCAGGCACATCAATACAGAGTCGGATTCGGAAATCCTCCTCAACGTATTCGCCCACGAACTGGCCCGTAACGGACAGTTGCGCATCGATGCCGATGACATCTTCGATGCGGTTTCCGCCGTCCACCGCCGCTGTCGCGGCGGCTACGCCGCAGTCGCCATGATCAATGGCTACGGGGTGCTGGCGTTCCGTGATCCGAGCGGTATCCGCCCGTTGTGTTTCGGTGAGAACCGGGTCGCGGACGGGACGGAGTATCTGTTTGCCTCGGAGAGTGTGGCGCTGGACACTCTCGGCTTCACCCTGGTCCGCGAACTCGAGCCGGGCGAGGCGGTGTTTGTTTCCCTGGATGGCCGCATCTACAGCCGGCAGTGCGCCGTAAAGCCGCTGCACGCTCCCTGCCTGTTCGAGTACGTCTACCTGGCGCGGCCGGATTCGATCATCGACAGCGTCGCCGTATACAAGGCGCGCCTGCGGATGGGCGAACGGCTGGCACAGCAGATCCGGCGTTCCTGGCCGGACCACGATATCGATGTCATCATTCCGGTACCGGATACCAGCCGGACAGCAGCGCTGGAAATGGCGCATCACCTGGGTGTGACCTACCGCGAGGGCTTCATCAAGAACCGCTATATCGGCCGTACGTTCATCATGCCCGGGCAGACCCAGCGGCGAAAGTCCGTGCGGCAGAAGCTCAATCCCATCGGTCTGGAGTTCAAGGACAAGAACGTGCTGCTTGTGGACGATTCCATCGTCCGTGGTACGACCTGCGAGCAGATCATCGAAATGGCCCGGGACCAGGGGGCCCGGAAGGTGTACTTCGCCTCCGCGGCGCCGCCGGTCCGCTATCCGAATGTGTACGGCATCGACATGCCGGCAGCGGAGGAACTGATCGCTCATGAACGCAGCGTGGAGGAGGTCGCGCGCCTGATCGGGGCGGACCGGTTGATCTTTCAGGAGCTGGATGACCTGATCGCCGCGGTGCGCGAGGGCAATCCGACCCTGACCCGTTTCGATGCATCCTGCTTCAACGGCGAGTACGTGACCGGGGATGTTTCGCCGGGTTACCTGCGGGAGCTGGCG
>SLLM01000262.1 GCA_007134055.1 Ectothiorhodospiraceae bacterium
CCGGTTCGCTCTGGCCGATGACCTTCGGCCTCGCCTGTTGTGCCGTGGAGATGATGCACGCCGGCGCCGCCCGCTACGACATGGATCGCTTCGGGATCATCTTCCGGCCCAGCCCGCGCCAGTCCGACGTGATGATCGTTGCCGGTACCCTTTGCAACAAGATGGCGCCCGCGCTGCGCAAGGTCTATGACCAGATGTCGGATCCCAAGTGGGTGATCTCCATGGGGTCCTGCGCCAACGGCGGGGGGTATTACCACTACTCGTATTCGGTTGTGCGGGGCTGTGACCGGGTGGTGCCGGTGGATGTCTACGTGCCCGGTTGTCCACCGACGGCCGAGGCCCTGCTCTACGGTATCGTGCAGTTGCAGAACAAGATTCGTCGGACGAATACCATCGCACGCTGATCCAGAGGCGCAAGCTCATGTCTGATGCGCAGAATGAATTTGTCGAACAGCTTGCGGAGCTGTTCGGTGACCGCCTGGCGGACTGCTCCGCCAGCCTCGGGATGGTGACCGTGGAGGTTGCGCCGAAGGATGTCTACGGCGTGCTGAAGGAGCTGCGGGATCACCCGGACATGCGTTTCGAGCAGCTTTCCGATCTCTGTGCCGTTGATTACGCCGCGTACGGCCAGGGGGAATGGATCACCGAGCAGGCCACCGGCAGCGGATTCTCAAGGGGTGTGCGCGGCAACAGTTTCGCCCGCCTCGGGCTTACCGGTGTCTACGGCGTGGATGAGATCAGTGGCAACACCGCCCGGCGTTTCGCCGTTGTCTACCACCTGCTGTCAGTCTCCGGCAATCGTCGGCTCCGGGTCAGGACGTACTGCGAGGACGACAACTTCCCGGTCGTGGATTCCGTCGTCTCCCTCTGGGCCGGCGCCAACTGGTTCGAGCGTGAGGCGTTCGATCTCTACGGCGTAATCTTCGATGGCCATCCGGACCTGCGGCGGCTCCTTACCGATTACGGCTTCGTTGGCCACCCCTTCCGCAAGGACTTCCCGCTGATCGGCAACGTGGAAGTCCGCTACAACGAGGAGAAGGGTCGCGTCGTCTACGAGCCGGTCTCCATCGAGCCCCGGGTGCTGGTGCCCCGCGTGGTCCGGGAAGACAGCCGCTACGCCGACCCCGCGGCCAGGGAGAACGCCGGCAATGGGTGACATCCGCTCCTACACCATGAACTTCGGTCCCCAGCACCCCGCCGCCCACGGCGTGCTGCGCCTGGTACTGGAAATGGAAGGGGAGGTCATCCGCCGGGCGGACCCCCATGTCGGGCTGCTGCATCGGGCCACGGAGAAGCTGGCCGAGAGCAAGCCCTACAATCAGAGCATCGGCTACATGGACCGGCTGGACTACGTGTCCATGATGTGCAACGAGCATGGCTACGTGCTGGCCATCGAAAAACTGCTGGGCGTGACGCCGCCGCGCCGGGCCCGGTACATCCGCGTGCTGTTCGACGAGATCACCCGCATCCTCAATCACCTGATGTGGCTTGGTGCCCATGGGCTGGATGTGGGCGCCATGACCGTGTTCCTCTACTGCTTCCGCGAGCGTGAGGATCTCATGGATTGCTACGAAGCGGTGTCCGGTGCAAGGATGCATGCCACCTACTACCGTCCCGGGGGCGTCTACCGGGATCTTCCGGCACAGATGCCGCGCTATGAACCGTCCCCGTACCGCTCCGATGCCGATCTGGAGCGCCTGAACGCCGCCCGCCAGGGTTCGCTGCTGGATTTCATCGAGGAATTCACCGAGCGTTTCCCGGCGTGCGTGGATGAGTACGAGACCCTGCTCACGGACAACCGGATCTGGAAGCAGCGGTTGGTGGGGATCGGTACCGTCACGCCGGAACGTGCCCTGGAGCTGGGCTTCACCGGGCCAATGCTCCGCGGTTCGGGTGTGGAGTGGGATCTTCGCAAGAGCCAGCCCTACGAGGTGTATGACGAGCTCGACTTCGACATTCCCGTCGGCAGCAACGGTGACTGCTACGATCGCTATCTGGTGCGCGTGGAGGAGATGCGGCAGTCGAACCGGATCATCCGCCAGTGTGTTGAATGGCTCCGCAACAACCCGGGGCCGGTGATGATCGACGATCACAAGATCGTGCCGCCTACCCGGGAGGAAATGAAGGACGACATGGAATCCCTGATCCATCATTTCAAACTGTTCACCGAAGGCTACTGCGTCCCCGAGGGCGAGGCCTACGCGGCGGTGGAAGCACCCAAGGGGGAGTTTGGCTGCTATATCGTCTCCGACGGCGCCAACAAGCCCTACCGGCTCAAGGTCCGCGCCCCGGGTTTCGCCCATCTGGCGGCCATGGACGAGATGGCGCGTGGTCACATGCTGGCCGACGTTGTGGCCCTGATCGGTACCCAGGACATCGTATTCGGGGAGATCGACCGTTGAGCACCGAGACACGGCCGGAGAATCTGCTCTCGGCGGAAGTCCGCCGGGAAATCGACCACTGGCTGGCCAAATTCCCCTCGTCGGGGCGACGCTCCGCCGTCATTCCGGCCCTGCACGCCGTGCAGGACGCGAACGACGGGTATCTGACCGAGGATCTGATGGACGCGGTCGCCGACTACATCGATATGCCGCGAACAGCGGTCTACGAGGTGGCGACCTTCTACACCATGTTCGATCTCAAGCCGGTGGGGCGGCACAAGGTCAACATCTGTACCAATATTGCCTGCTGGCTCATGGGGTCCGATGACATTGTCTCCCACTGCGAGCGCAGGCTCGGGATCGGTCTGGGCGAGACCACGCCGGACAATCGCATTACCCTCAAGATCGAGGAGGAGTGCCTGGCTGCCTGCACCGGCGGACCGATGATGGTGGTCGACGGCCACTATCACACCCACCTCACGCCGGAGAAGGTGGACGAGATCCTGGACAAGCTGGAGTAAGCATGGGCAACGAGGTCTGTTTCCAGACATTGCAGTTCGAAGAGCCCTGGACCTACGAGAATTACCTCAAGGTCGGCGGCTACCAGGCATGGCGAAAGATCCTGGAGGAACGGTCTCCTCAGGAGGAGATCATCGAGACTGTCAAGAAGGCCAATCTCCGGGGTCGCGGCGGGGCCGGGTTCCCGGCAGGAGTGAAGTGGAGCTTCATGCCCAGGAACGCGCCGGGGCAGAGGTATCTGCTGTGCAACTCCGACGAGTCCGAGCCGGGCACCTGCAAGGATCGGGATATCCTGCGGTTCAATCCCCATGCCCTCATCGAAGGCATGGCGATTGCCGCGTATTCCATGGGTGTGACCGTCGGCTACAATTACCTGCGCGGCGAGTTTCATCACGAACCGTTCGAACGCTGCGAGCAGGCATTGCAGGAGGCATATGATGCGGGCCTGCTGGGCCGGAACATCCTGGGTTCGGGAATTGATTTCGATCTGCACAACCATCTTGGCGCCGGTGCCTACATCTGCGGCGAGGAATCGGCGCTGATGGAGTCGCTGGAGGGCAGGAAGGGAATGCCCCGCTACAAGCCGCCATTCCCCGCCCAGTTCGGGCTCTACGGGCGCCCCACCACCATCAACAATACGGAGACCCTGGCTTCGGTTCCCGTCATCATGCGGAACGGACCGGACTGGTTTCTCGAAATGGGCAGGCCGAACAACGGCGGTACCAAGATCTTCTGCGTTTCCGGTCATGTGGAGAAGCCGGGCAATTTCGAGATCCCGCTCGGTACCCCGTTCCGGGACCTCCTCGCCATGGCCGGGGGCGTGCGTGGTGGCCGGGAACTCAAGGCAGTCATCCCCGGCGGGTCATCCATGCCCGTCGTGCCGGCGGAGACGATGCTGGAGCTCGACATGGATTACGATTCCCTGGCCAAGGCCGGCTCCGCCCTCGGGTCTGGTGGTGTCATGGTCATGGATGAAACCACCGACATGGTCAAGGCGATACTGCGGATCAGCCGGTTCTATTACGCGGAGTCCTGCGGTCAATGCACCCCGTGCCGGGAAGGGACCGGCTGGATGCACCGGGTGATCCGGCGAATCGTGCGCGGTGAGGGGCGGCCGGAGGACCTGGAGCTGCTCGAGGCGGCGGCCGGACAGATCGCGGGGCACACCATCTGTGCCTTCGGTGAAGCGGCGGCCTGGCCGGTACAGAGTTTCCTCAAGCATTTCCGGCACGAGTTCCAGTACTACATCGACCACAAGCGCTCCATGGTGGACGCCGATGCCGGAGCAGCCGCATGAACGCAAAGGTCGACAACGCCACGGACACGGTCACCATCGAGGTGGACGGTGTCGAGATCCAGGCCCGCAAGGGAGCCATGCTGATCGAGGCAACGGACAACGCGGACATTCACGTGCCGCGGTTCTGCTACCATCGCAAGCTGTCCATCGCCGCCAACTGCCGCATGTGCCTGGTGGACGTCGAGAAGGCACCCAAGCCCCTGCCTGCCTGTGCCACCCCGGTCGCCGACGGGATGAAGGTGCGAACCCGTTCGGAGAGGGCGCTGAAGGCCCAGAAGGGCGTGATGGAGTTCCTGCTGATCAACCATCCGCTGGACTGCCCCATCTGTGACCAGGGTGGTGAATGCGAGCTGCAGGACCTGGCCATGGGCTATGGAAGGGGAGTGTCCCGCTTCTCCGAGCGCAAGCGTGTGGTGCGCGACGAGAACCTCGGGCCCCTGATCGCCACCGAGATGACCCGATGCATCCACTGCACCCGGTGCGTGCGTTTTCTGGACGAGGTTGCCGGGCAGCCCGAGCTGGGCGGCATGGGCCGCGGTGAACACATGACCATCTCCACCTACGTGGAGCGTGGGGTCAGCTCCGAGATGTCCGGAAACATCATCGACCTGTGCCCCGTGGGCGCGCTCACGTCCAAGCCGTTCCGGTTCTCGGCACGTGCCTGGGAGATGCTCAGTCATCCGGCGGTTTCACCCCACGACTGTACCGGTTCGAACCTGCAGATCCATCACCTGAACGGGCGGGTGAAGCGGGTGGTGCCCCGGGAACAGGAGGAAATCAACGAGTGCTGGATCGCCGACCGGGATCGCTTCTCCTACCAGGGCCTGTACAGCGGGGATCGCCTGACGGCGCCCATGGTCAAGCGTGACGGCGAGTGGCACGAGGTGGACTGGGAGACTGCGCTGGGCGAGGCCGCGGAATGTTTGCGGAACACGGTCAGGGAGCACGGACCGGACGCCCTTGGCGCCCTCATCTCACCCTCCGCCACGGTCGAGGAGATGTACCTGCTGGGCCGCCTGGTGCGCGGTCTCGGTAGCCGTAACATCGATGCCCGGATCCGCACCGGCGATTTCTCCGATCAGATCGCCCGGCCGCCGTTTCCCGCCAGCGGCCTGCCGCTGGCGGATATCGACCGGCTCGATACCGTGCTGGTTTTCGGCGGTAACCCGCGCAACGATCATCCGATCATCAATCATCGCCTGCGCAAGGCCACGCTGAATGGCGCCCGGATCCATTTCGTCGATCCGTGCAGCCACGACATCAATTATCCGGTGGCGGGCCAGTACCCGACCCATCCGGACGACATGGTGGCATTGCTTGCCGCGGTTGCCGAGTCGCTGCTGGAAGGCGACGATGCCGGCTTCCCCGACGGCCTCCGGGAACTGATCGGGGAAACGCCCGCGGGCGGGCTCGCCGGCAAGCTGGCGGCGGCGCTTGCGGAGTCGGACAATCCGGCGATTCTGCTGGGGCCGATGGTCGAGGCTCACCCGCGGGGTGCCGTGCTGCGCTCCATTGCACAGATCATCGCACGGAAGGCGCGGGCGCGGGTTGCGATCCTGACCGACGGTGCCAACACCGCCGGCGCATGGCTGGCGGGCGCCGTACCGCACCGCGAGGCTGGCGGCGGGGCGGTGGATCGGCCGGGGCTGGATGCTCGCGCCATGATGGAACAACCCCTGCGCGCGTATCTTCTGCATGCCCTGGAGCCTGAACAGGACTGCTGGGACGCGGCGGCGGCGCGTGCAGCCCTGGAGCAGGCGGACAGCGTCGTGGTGATGACGACCTTCCTGGGGGAGGGCATGCAGCGGTACGCGGATGTCCTCCTGCCCGTGGGCGGATTCGGCGAGACTTCTGGCTCCTTCGTGTCCGTGGAGGGCCGTTGGCAGTCCTTCCCCGGCGTAGCGCCGCCACAAGGGCAGGGGCGTCCGGCCTGGAAGGTCCTGCGGGTTCTTGGGAACCTGCTCGAGGTCGACGGCTTCGACTACCACGCCTCCGATGAGATCACCGACGAGGTGCGGGGCCTGTGCGGTGAATTGCAGGTGCAGACGGAGCAGCCCTGGCAGGTTCCGGAGTACCTCCGCACGCAGGGGCAGGGACTGGTGCGGGCCGGTACCGCCGGGATCTATGCCGGTGATCCCCTCGTTCGCCGGGCGGAAGCGCTGCAGGCGACGCCCCTGGCCCGGGAACCGGATGTAATCATCGGGCCCGGGCTGGCCCGGGAACTGGAACTGCAGGACGGGAGCGTTGCCGAGGTCCGGCAGGGTGACGTCGCCGCACGAGCGGTGGTCGGGATCCGCGAAGGGGTTGCGGAAGGGGTGGTCTGGATGCCGTCGGGCAGCGCCGCGGCTGCAGGTCTTGGTCCGCTGATCGGGCCGGTCACACTGACGCGCGCATAAGCGGCCACGGCGCGCGGCGCCGGGCCGGAACAATCAAATCGATGGCTTCCCCGGGCGGGACTGGATCGCAAGACCCCGGGAAGTGACTGGCAAACGGGGTATACAGCACCAATGGCGGTACTCACGGAGTTGATCTGGACCCTGACGAAGATCACCGCGATCGTCGTCCCGGTGATCCTGTCTGTGGCCTACCTGACCTATGCCGAACGGCGGGTTATCGGTGCCATCCAGGCCCGCAACGGTCCTAACCGGGTGGGTCCGATGGGGCTGCTCCAGCCGTTTGCCGACGTCTTCAAGCTGCTGTTCAAGGAAGTGATCCTGCCGGCCAACGCCAACCGCTTCCTGTTCCTGGTGGCGCCGCTGCTGTCGCTGATGCCGGCCCTGGCGGCATGGGCGGTCATTCCCTTCAGCGAGGGACTGGTTCTCTCGGACATCAACGCCGGGCTGCTGTACGTGCTGGCCATGACGTCGCTCGGGGTGTACGGCGTTATCATTGCGGGCTGGGCGGCGAACTCCAAGTATTCGATGCTCGGTGCCATGCGATCTGCGGCGCAGATCGTCTCCTACGAAATCGCCATGGGTTTCGCCCTGGTGGGCGTGCTGATGGCGGCTGGCACGCTGAACATGAGCGGAATCGTGAATGCGCAGGCCGGGAACTTCCTGCAATGGTTCTGGCTGCCGCTGCTGCCGCTGTTCATCGTCTACTGGATCTCCGGCGTCGCCGAGACCAACCGGGCTCCGTTCGACGTGGCGGAAGGCGAATCGGAAATCGTGGCCGGCTTCCATGTCGAGTACTCCGGCGTGGCCTTCGCTGTCTTCTTCCTGGCGGAATACGCCAACATGATCCTGATCTCCGGCCTGGCGGTGATCCTGTTTCTGGGCGGCTGGTATTCTCCCTTTCACGGGATACCGGTGCTCGGTCCGATGTTCGACTGGGTGCCGGGCATCGTCTGGTTCGTGCTCAAGGTCTTTCTGTTCCTGTACCTGTATCTGGCGTTTCGCGCCACCTTCCCCCGCTATCACTATGACCAGATCATGCGCCTGGGCTGGAAGGTGCTGATACCGGTCACGGTGGTCTGGATCGTGGTCCTGGCGTTGATGATCCTGGCCGGCCTGCCGCCGTGGTTCAACTGATTGGGTGCTGCCATGAGTAGTGCGGTCAACGAATTCATTCGCTCCTTTTTCCTGGTGGAGCTCCTCAAGGGGCTGCGTCTGACCGGGCGTAACCTGTTCAAGCGCAAGGTGACCATCCAGTATCCCGAGGAGAAGGCGCCGCAGTCTCCCCGCTTCCGCGGCCTGCACGCCCTGCGTCGCTACCCGAATGGCGAGGAACGGTGCATTGCCTGCAAGCTCTGCGAGGCGGTGTGCCCGGCGCTTGCCATCACCATCGAGTCGGAACCCCGGGAGGATGGCCAGCGGCGCACCACCCGGTACGACATCGACCTGTTCAAGTGCATTTATTGCGGATTCTGCGAGGAGTCCTGCCCGGTGGACTCCATCGTCGAAACCCGGATCCACGAGTACCACATGGA
The DNA here is from genome assembly GCA_007134055.1 of Ectothiorhodospiraceae bacterium. Lineage (GTDB taxonomy): Bacteria > Pseudomonadota > Gammaproteobacteria > Nitrococcales > Aquisalimonadaceae > Natronocella. Next base: position 8,126 of record SLLM01000262.1, read on the forward strand.
AGCCCGCGGCGAGAACATCATTACCAAACAGGCGTTGCTGGCCATTGGCGACAAGTACGAGCAGCAGTTGGCAAGGGACCGGGCCATGGATGCGCCGTACCGCTAGGACCCGCTGGCGACGACACATTGAGACCGAGACGAATCAGGGGCGGTTTTCGTGATTGAACAGTTGATCTTCTACGTGTTTGCGGCAGTCCTGCTGTTTTCCGCGACCATGGTGATTTCCGTCCGCAACCCCGTGCACGCGGCCCTGTTTCTGGTTCTGGCGTTCTTCAACAGCGCCGTGCTCTGGATCATGGCGGGCGCCGAGTTCCTGGGCATCGTCCTGGTGCTGGTCTATGTCGGCGCGGTGATGGTGCTCTTCCTGTTCGTCGTGATGATGCTGGACATCAACGTGGCGAAGCTGCGGGAGGGGTTCATCAGGCATCTGTATATCGGCATTCCGGTGGCCGGTGTCATGGTGGTACAGATGCTGCTGGTGGTGGGTTCCGGGGTCTTCGCACCGGAGTCATTGCCGGAGCCGGCCATGCCCATTCCGGAGGGCGCCGCCAACACACCGTTGCTCGGCAGCGTCCTCTACACGGTATACATGCTGCAGTTCGAACTGGCGGCGGTCATCCTGCTGGTGGCGATCATCGCCGCAGTCATGCTGACCCTGCGCAGGCGGGAAGGGACCAAGCATCAGGATCCGGGGCAGCAGGTCAGGGTACGCAAGGAGGACCGTCTGCGGGTGGTGAAGATCCCGGGTCGGCGGCAGGCGGATCGGGAATGACAAGCGGGCACGGCCACGGGAAACAACATGATTGAGCTTTCGGACTACCTCGTATTGGCAGCCATCCTGTTCGCACTGGGCATGGCCGGCATTTTCCTCAACCGGAAGAATGCCATCGTGCTGGTTATGTCGATCGAGTTGATCCTCCTGGCGGTAAATTTCAACTTCATCGCCTTCTCCACGTTCATGGGGGACCTGGCGGGGCAGGTGTTCGTGTTCTTCATACTCACCGTGGCTGCGGCCGAATCCGCCATCGGGCTTGCCATCCTGGTGGTTTTGTTCCGTAACCGGAACTCCATCAATGTGGCCGATCTGGACAGCATGAAGGGCTGATATTCATGACGACCGTCTACCTCCTCATTGTCCTTGCCCCCCTGCTGGGAGCGATCCTCGCCGGTTTCTTCGGCAGCCGGCTGGGCCGGGCGGGGGCGCACTGGGTAACGATCATCGGCGTCGGCCTGTCCTGCCTGCTGTCGCTCTGGGTGCTGCTGGGCTTCATCCGGGGGTCGTTGCAGCCGTTCGACGGCGCGGTTTACACGTGGATGCTTGCCGACGGGATCCGGTTCGAGATCGGCTTCCTGGTGGACCGCCTGACCGCCGTGATGATGGCGGTGGTCACCTTCGTATCACTGATGGTGCATATCTATACCATCGGCTACATGGCCGACGAGGAACACAACTGGCCCGCGGACAGCCGGCTCGGTGCCAACGCTTACCAGCGATTCTTCGCCTACATCGCGCTGTTCACCTTCGCCATGCTGATGCTGGTGATGGCCAACAACTTCCTGCAGCTGTTCTTCGCCTGGGAGGCGGTGGGACTGGTGTCCTATCTGCTGATCGGTTTCTGGCTGAATCGGCCCACGGCGGTGTTCGCCAACCTGAAGGCCTTCCTGGTCAACCGGGTCGGGGATTTCGGCTTCCTGCTCGGTATCGCGGCCATCCTGCTGTATTTCGGCAGCATGAATTATGCCGAGGTGTTTGCGGCGGCCGAGGCGAGTCCGGACCTCACCATGAGCATCCTCGGTGGCGCCGAATGGCAGGTTGCGACGGTTGCCTGCATCCTGCTGTTCATCGGAGCCATGGGGAAATCGGCCCAGGTGCCGCTGCACGTCTGGCTGCCGGATTCCATGGAGGGCCCTACCCCGATCTCCGCGCTGATCCACGCGGCCACCATGGTGACGGCCGGAATCTTTCTGGTCGCGCGCATGTCACCGCTGTTCGAGCTCTCGGAAGTTGCGCTGAGCTTCATTCTCGTAATCGGCGCCATCACGGCACTGTTTCTGGGGCTGGTTGGCGTGGTGCAGCACGACATCAAGCGGGTTGTCGCCTACTCCACGCTTTCGCAGCTGGGCTACATGGTTGTCGCCCTGGGAGCGTCGGCCTACGCGGCCGGCGTCTACCATCTCATGACCCACGCCTTCTTCAAGGCCCTCCTGTTCCTGGGAGCCGGGTCAGTGATCATCGCCATGCACCACAAGCAGGACATGCGCGAGATGGGGGGGCTGAAGAAATACATGCCAGTGACCTACTGGTCCATGGTGGTCGGTACCCTTGCGCTGATCGGCTTCCCCGCGTTCTCCGGGTACTTCTCGAAGGACGGCATCATCCTGGCAGTGGCGGAAGCCGATCGCGCGGGCGCAACGTTTGCCTATGTCTGCGTCCTCCTCGGCGTTTTCGTCACTGCGCTCTATAGCTTCCGGCTGCTGTTCCTGGTGTTCCATGGAGAGGAGCGCATGGATCACCATACCCGCGAGCACCTGCACGAGAGCCCCCTGGTGGTAACCGTACCGCTGATTCTGCTGGCCGTGCCCTCCGTGCTCATTGGTCTGTTGACCGTGACGCCCATGCTGCTGGGTGACTGGTTCGGTGCCGCGATGCCCGTGGCGCCGGGGAACGACGTGCTGGCCGCAGTGGCGGCGAGGTATGACAGTGCCTGGGGGCTCGTGGCCCACGGTTTCGTCTCCCTTCCCCTGTACCTGGCGGCAGCCGGCTTCCTCACCGCCTGGTACTGTTACATCCAGCGTCCGGATCTGCCCGCGCGGCTACAGCAACAGTTCGCCCTCCCGCACCGGATACTGGACAACAAGTACTGGTTTGACGAGCTGTATCTCAAGGTGTTCGCCGGTGCCGGGCGGGGAGCGGGCCGCTTCTTCTGGAAAGTGACCGATGCCGGGCTCATCGACGGCATCCTGGTGAATGGCACCGCCAGGACCATCGGCCGTGTGGCAGCAACCCTGCGGCGTTCCCAGACCGGTTTCCTGTACCACTACGCCTTCGTGATGATCATCGGGCTGGTAGTGCTGTTGACCTGGTTCGTCTACACCGCCCGCTAGCCCGGAACGGGCAAACGGAACTACGCCGGACGGCCAAGCGGCGCCCGGCCCGAAAACTCGAACTGCTGGTAAGGAATTGACGGATGTTGGAATCCTCCTGGCCATTGTTGAGCCTGCTGATCTGGCTGCCCATCCTGGGCGGGGTGGCGGTCCTGCTGCTGGGTGAGCAGCGTGCCTCCCAGGGGCGCATGCTGGCTCTGGTCGTCAGTGGTCTTACCTTTCTCTTCAGCCTGCTGCTGATCACCGGTTTCGAGCGCGGCACGGCAGCCATGCAGTTCGTGGAACTCCGGCCCTGGGTGGAGGCGCTGAACGTCAACTACCACCTCGGGGTGGATGGCATATCCATGCCGCTGATCATTCTCACCACGTTCTCGACGGTGCTGGTGGTGATCGCCGGCTGGGAGCGGATCGCCTACAAGCCGAACCTGTACATGGCCTGCTTCCTGATCATGGAGGGCATCGTGGTCGGCGTGTTCAGCGCCCTGGACGTGATCCTCTTCTACGTGTTCTGGGAAGCGGTACTCGTGCCGATGTTCCTGATCATCGGTATCTGGGGCGGCAAGGAGCGGATCTACGCGACCATCAAGTTCTTCCTTTACACATTCGTCGGTTCCGTACTCATGCTGGTGGCGCTGGTGTACCTCCAGTTCCAGGCCGGCAGCTTCGCCATACTCGACATGTACGGCCTGGGCCTGCCCCTGGCGACCCAGGTCTGGCTGTTCATCGCCTTCCTCCTGGCGTTCGCCATCAAGGTGCCGATGTGGCCGGTGCATACCTGGCTTCCGGATGCCCACGTTCAGGCCCCCACCGGGGGGTCGGTGATCCTGGCGGCGATCATGCTCAAGATCGGCGGCTACGGGTTTGTTCGTTTCAGCCTGCCGGTGGTGCCCGAGGCGAGCCTCGCGCTCGACTGGCTGATGATCACGCTGTCCCTGATTGCGGTGGTCTACATCGGCCTGGTAGCGATGATGCAGCAGGACATGAAGAAGCTGGTGGCGTACTCCTCGATCGCCCACATGGGTTTCGTCACGCTGGGGTTCTTCATCATTTTCGATATTGTCCTGCGGACCGGAGGCAGTGGCGCCCTGCTCGCCCTCGGCGGGGGCATGGTGCAGATGATCTCCCACGGTTTCATCTCGGCCGCCATGTTCCTCTGCGTCGGTGTGCTCTATGACCGCATGCACACGCGCATGATCAGGGATTACGGCGGCGTGGGGCATCGCATGCCACTGTTTGCCGGGTTCTTCGTGCTGTTCGCCATGGCGAATGCCGGGCTGCCCGGCACCTCCGGCTTCGTCGGCGAGTTCATGGTCATACTCGCGGCGTTCCAGGCCAATTTCTGGTATGCCTTCCTTGCCGGCACGACCCTGATTCTCGGGGCGGCCTACAGCCTGTGGATGATCAAGCGGGTGGTCTACGGTGAGGTGGCGAACGAGAAAGTCTCGGCCCTGCAGGATATCGACGGCCGGGAGAAGATCGTCCTGGCCGCACTGGCAGTGGCGGTGCTCTGGCTGGGAATCTATCCGGCACCCCTGATCGAGATCATGGAACCGTCGCTGCAACAGTTGCTGGATAACGTCATCGACCACGGCATCGGCTGAACGAATTTCACACCGGCACGGCCGGCGGAACCGGCCGACACCCGGAAGTGTGCAGAGGAACCTGTATGACCATTGACGCGTTCGAGACGCCCAACCTGCTGCTCGCGCTCCCGGAGATCTGGTTGCTGGCCATGGCCTGCGTGGTGCTCGTGGTCGACCTCTACAGCAGCGACCGGGACCATGGGCCGGCTTTCATCCTTGCCCAGATCACGTTGCTGGTGGGCATAGGCATCACCATGATCACCCAGTGGGGAGTGGATGCCACCACATTCAACGGCAGCTACGTCGCGGACTCCCTGGCCGCGGTCCTGAAATCCGCCATCCTGCTGCTCGTGTTCCTGGGGTTCGCCTATTCCCGTGACTACATGCGCGACCGCGGCCTGTTGCGCGGCGAATTCTACATGCTGGGACTGTTCTGCGTGCTGGGCATGATGGTCACCGTGTCCGCCGGCAACCTGCTCACTCTCTACCTGGGCGTCGAGCTCATGTCCCTGTGCCTGTATGCCCTGGTTGCCTTTGACCGGGACTCGCCCACCGGCTCCGAGGCTGCGATGAAATACTTCGTGCTGGGTGCCCTGGCCTCCGGCATGCTGCTCTATGGCATGTCCATGCTCTACGGCGTTACCGGCACGCTGGAGCTGAGCGCGATTACCCAGGCTGCGGCGGAGATGGACGAACACCGGCTGCTGTTCCTGTTCGGGCTGGTATTCATGGTCGTGGGCGTCGCCTTCAAGTTCGGTGCGGTGCCGTTCCACATGTGGGTGCCGGACGTCTATCAGGGGGCGCCCACTCCCGTGACGCTTGTCATCGCCACCGCTTCCAAGGTGGCCGCCGTCGGCCTGTTCCTGCGGCTGATTGGCGAGGGGTTGCTGCCGCTGCTGGAGAGCTGGCAGCACATGGTGGTCATACTGGCCGTCCTCTCCCTGATACTCGGCAATACCATTGCGCTGGTGCAGACCAATATCAAGCGCATGCTGGCGTATTCGACCTTCAATCACGTGGGCTTCATTCTCATGGGTTTCGTGGCCGGCACGCCGCACGGCTTCGGTGCTGCCACATTCTATGCGGTGACCTATGCTCTGACGGTAGCCGCGACTTTCGGCCTGATCATGCTGCTGGCCCGCAAGGGCTTCGAGGCGGACCAGATCTCCGATTTCAAGGGGCTCAACGAACGCTCTCCGCTCTTCGCCTTCGTGATGCTTCTGCTGATGATCTCCCTTACCGGCATTCCGGGAACGGTCGGCTTTTATGCCAAGTGGATGGTGCTCAAGGCCGTGGTCGAGGCCGGATTTGTTTGGCTGGCCGTTCTCGCAGTCATCGGCGCGGTGGTGGGAGCCTTCTACTACCTGCGCCTGGTTCGCTACTGCTATTTCGACAAGCCCGAGGGGGAGGGGCCGCAACCGGACGGGTCACGAGGATTTCAGGCAGTGCTGGCCGTCAACGGCCTCGCCATCCTCTGGTTCGGGATATTCCCCGGGAGCCTGGTCGCGGTGTGCATGGCAGCGTTTCTCTAGCCGGTCGCATGCCGGGGGCATTCGACCAACACCTGCAGGGCGTGGCGGCGTATGGGTGACACGGCAGCCTTCCTGTTTCTTCTGGGTACAGCGCTGGTCGCTGCCAACCTGCCCTGGCTGACGGATCGCGTGCTATTCGTGCTGCCGCCGCCCGCTCGCGGCAAGCGGGAATGGGTCCGGTTGCTGGAGTGGTTTCTCATGTACTGGGTCGTCGGGCTTGTGGGGTTCGGGCTGGAGTACCGGATTACCGGCGAGATCGCTTCCCAGGACTGGGAGTTCTACGTCGTCACCATCTGCCTGTTCCTGGTCTTCGCCCTGCCGGGTTTCATCTATCATCACGACCTTCGCCGCCACCTGCGCAAGCGCCGCCGACGCGCAAGCTGACACCACCGGCGGTTGGCCGGGAGGCCGCGAATGCGCTTGCATTCCGCCTTGCGGATCGTTACTATGCGCAGCGTCAATTGCGGGGTGGAGCAGTCTGGTAGCTCGTCGGGCTCATAACCCGAAGGTCGCAGGTTCAAATCCTGCCCCCGCTACCACCTTGTAATATTAAGGGGCCGTTCGCGGCCTTTTTTTGTAGCTGGAGCACGGCCCTGGCGGGTGGATGGAGGTGGGCTTTACCGCCTCTGGAAGCCGCAGAAGGCTCTCGGCTATACTACGTCGTTGACGTTTGATGACGCATGGGCCTTGGGCCCATTTTTTGTTTGTGGAGCGCGAATGGAAAGTTCGGGTGATCGGCTTCGGGCACTGTTCGAGCCTGTCATCGTCGCGATGGGCTACGAGCTTGTGGGCGTGCAGTACCGCCCCGCCAGGGGCGAGGGCCTGTTGCGGGTGTACATCGACAGTGAGACGGGCGTTGGCGTGGACGATTGCGCTCGCGTGAGTCATCAGGTCAGCGGGCTGCTGGATGTCGAGGACCCTATCCCCGGGAATTACCGGCTGGAGGTTTCCTCTCCCGGACTGGATCGGCCCCTGTTCACACCCGAGCAGTTCCGGCGCTTTGCCGGCCACGAGGTCAAGATCCGCCTGCACGAACTTTGGGAAGGGCGGCGCAGCTTTCGCGGTGTGTTGCAGGGGTGCGAAGAAGGTCGCGTACTGATCGACGAGCAGGAAACACGGCACGCGGTGCCAGTGGAGCGGATCGATCGCGCCAATCTGGTGCCCGATATCTGAATCAATTGTTCCCGGCATAGCGGGCCGGGGCTGGAGTTCCGAGACATGAGCAAAGAGGTCCTGCTGGTAGTCGAGGCCATCGCCAACGAGAAGGGCGTGGACCGGGAAGTGATCGTCGAGGCCATCGAGGCGGCCCTGGCGTCGGCGACCAAGAAGCGGCATGGCGGCGAGATTGACGTACGCATCCGGCTCGACCGGCGTAGCGGGGAGCACGAGACGTTCCGCCGCTGGCTGGTGGTGGAGGATGACGCCGAAATGGAGGAACCCGAGCAGGAGATGCGGCTCGCCGATGCCCGTGCCCGGAACCCGGAGATCCAGGTTGGCGAGTATGTCGAGGAGCCCATGGAGTCCGTGGAATTCGGTCGCATCGGTGCGCAGACCGCGCGGCAGGTAATCTTCCAGAAGGTCCGCGAAGCGGAACGGGCGATGGTGGTTGATGCCTACCAGGACCGGGTAGGCGAGCTCGTCACCGGAACGGTCAAGAAGGTGGATCGCGGCAATATCATCATGGATCTGGGTGGCAACGCCGAGGCGCTGGTGCCACGGGAGTATGTCATTCCCAGGGAGGCGTACCGCACCGGGGACCGGATCCGTGGCTACCTCCGCGAGGTGCGGGCCGATGCCCGGGGACCCCAGCTGATCGTCTCCCGGACGGCGCCGGAGTTCCTGATCGAGCTCTTCAAGCTTGAAGTTCCGGAAGTGGGGCAGGAACTGATCGATATTCTGGGCGCGGCACGGGATCCGGGTCTGCGGGCGAAGATCGCGGTGCGCTCCAATGATCCGCGCATCGATCCCGTTGGTGCCTGCGTTGGCATGCGGGGATCGCGTGTGCAGGCAGTGTCCAACGAACTCTCCGGCGAGCGGATCGACATCATCCTGTGGAACGAGAATCCCGCCCAGTTCGTGGTCAATGCCATGGCCCCCGCCGAGGTGCAGTCCATCGTCGTCGACGAGGATTCCCACAGCATGGATGTCGCCGTGGTGGAAGAGCAGCTTTCCCAGGCGATTGGCCGCGGTGGCCAGAACGTGCGCCTGGCCAGCGAACTCAGCGGCTGGGAGCTGAACGTGATGACTGCCGCGGATGCAGAAGCCAAGAGCCAGGCGGAGGCGCAGAAGATCATGGACAGCTTCATCGGGACGCTGGGAGTCGATGAAGAGGTCGCCGGAATTCTGGTTCAGGAGGGATTCAGCAGCCTGGAAGAGGTTGCCTACGTTCCCACGTCCGAGATGCTCGAGATCGAGGAGTTTGACGAGGACATGGTGGACGAGCTTCGCTCCCGTGCCCGTGACGCCCTGCTGACGCAGATGATTGCCAGCGAGGAACAGCTCGGGACCGGGACCCCGAGCGAGGATCTGCTGGGCATGGAGGGTATGGACGACGACCTGGCCCGGACACTGGCCGGGGCTGGGATCGTGACCATGGAAGATCTGGCCGAACAGGCCGTAGATGACGTGGTGGAGGCGACCGGGATCGATCCGGAGCGCGCCGCCACACTGATCATGAAGGCTCGCGAACCATGGTTCGCCGAGCAGCAGGAATCCTGACCGCAGCGTCCGGACGTCAGTGTCCGGCGTAGCGGCGCGGCCGCGAGCGCGCGCAACCAGAGTCGGGAATGGGGAGAAGTGAATGTCGCAAGTCACAGTGAAACAGTTTGCAGAAGCGGTGGGGACGCCGGTTGACCGTCTTCTCACCCAGCTCAGCGAAGCCGGGGTAGCGATCAGCGACTCGGAGGCGGTCTTGTCGGACGAGGACAAGGCAACCCTGCTCGCCCATCTGCGCAAGGCCCATGGACGTGTCGCCGAGAGCGAGGATGCGGTCGAGCCCCGCAAGATCACCCTGCGCCGCAAGAGTCGCAGCGAACTCAAGCTGCCATCCGGAAGTGGCGGTGGACGCGGCCGGGGTGCGCCGGCGACACGTACCGTCAGCGTCGAGGTGCGCAAGAAGCGCACGTACATCAAGCGCAGCGTGGTGGAAGCCGAACGCGAGCAACAGGAAGCTGCCGCCCGGGCGGAGCAGGAGCGCCTGGAGGCGGAAGAGCGCGCGGCCCTTGAGGCCGAGGAGGCTGCACGCGCCGCCGAAGACGTCGCGACGAAGGCCGAAGCCGCGCCTGTCGAGGCGACGGGCGATGTCGAGCCCGGTGACCAGGCCGGGGCTGCTGCCGGGCAAGAACCCCCGGAGGAAACCGGGAGTGCGGATGCGGACGTCCCGCAGGAGGCGCAGGATCGCCAGGACGCCCAGGTCGAAGCCCCTGCTCCGGTCGAAACTCCGCCGGTTGCCGATCCGGCGACCATCGAGGCGGAGGCCGAAACCAGCCGTCGCAAGGCCAAGGAGAAGGCCAAGGGCCGCGGTCGGCGCGACGAGGAAGACGAGGCAGGGCGCCGCCGGAGTGGGCGTGCCCGCAAGGCCCGTGAGCCCGGAGAGCGGGACGAACTGCGTGTCGCCGCCGGACGCGGTGGAAAGCGCAAGCGCAAGGATGGCAGGGGTGGTGCGGGCAGCTCCCTGCAACACGGATTCGAGAAGCCTACCGCGCCTGTGGTGCGGGAAGTCCAGATTCCCGAGAGCATCACCGTGGGCGACCTGGCCCAGCGCATGAGCGTCAAGGCGGCGGTGCTGATCAAGGAAATGATGAAGCAGGGCGTCATGGCCACCATCAACCAGCCCCTCGACCAGGATACCGCGGTTCTTCTGGTCGAAGAGCTTGGTCACAGGCCCAGGATCGTCAGCGCCAACGCCCTGGAGGAGGAAGTGGTGGCCAGTGCCAGTGAACCGGAAGGTGAGCGGGTGCCACGTGCACCGGTCGTCACCATCATGGGGCACGTGGATCACGGCAAGACCTCCCTGCTCGATCATATTCGCGAGGCCAAGGTGACTGCGGGGGAGGCCGGCGGAATCACCCAGCATATCGGCGCCTACCACGTGGAAACGGAACGGGGCATGGTCACGTTCCTGGATACGCCGGGCCACCAGGCATTCACGGCCATGCGTGCCCGCGGTGCGAAGATTACCGATGTGGTGGTGCTGGTGGTGGCCGCCGACGACGGTGTCATGCCGCAGACCGAGGAAGCGATCCGGCATGCCCGGGCCGCCGGCGTGCCGCTGGTTGTGGCCGTCAACAAGATCGACAAGCCCGAAGCGGATCCGGATCGGGTGAAACAGGAGCTGTCCACCCGGGAGGTCATCCCGGAAGACTGGGGCGGCGATGTCCAGTTCATCCATGTCTCGGCCAAGACCGGGGAGGGGATCGAGGCGCTTCTGGAGGCGATCATCCTGCAGGCGGAGCTGCTCGAGCTCACCGCGGTGGCCGACTGCGCTGCTACCGGGGTGGTGGTGGAATCCAGCCTCGACAAGGGTCGCGGCCCGGTGGCCACGGTGCTGGTGCAGAACGGCGAGCTTCACCGTGGTGACGTCATCCTCTCGGGGCTCGAGTATGGCCGGGTCCGCGCCATGCTCGATGAAGGCGGCAATCCGGTGGAGAAGGCTGGACCGTCCATTCCGGTAGTCGTGCTGGGCCTTTCGGGACTGCCCAATGCCGGCGACGACGTCATGGTGGTCAAGGACGAGCGCAAGGCCCGGGAGGTTGCGGAACTGCGCCAGGAGAAGCAGCGCGACAAGCGCCTTGCGCAACAGAAGGCGGCCAAGATGGAGGACCTCTTCAACCAGATGCAGTCCGACGCCGTCAATCAGGTGAACATCCTGCTGAAGGCGGATGTGCAGGGTTCTGCAGAGGCGCTGACCCAGTCCCTGGCGGATCTCTCCAACGATTATGTGACGGTGAACGTGATCCAGGCCGGTGTGGGCGGGATCAACGAATCGGACATCAACCTGGCGATTGCCTCCCACGCCATCGTGATCGGGTTCAACGTGCGTGCCGACGCGGCGGCACGGCGCCTGATCCAGGAGGCCGAAGTCGATGTGCATTACTACAGCATCATCTACGAGGCGATCGATCAGGTGAAGCAGGCGATCAGCGGCATGCTATCGCCGGAGATCCGCGAGGAGATCATCGGCCTGGCTACCGTGCGTGACGTGTTCAAGTCCTCCAAGCTGGGAGCGATTGCCGGCTGTCTCGTGGAGGAGGGTGTGGTCCGGCGACGCAGTCCGATCCGTGTCCTGCGGGAGAATGTCGTCATCTACGAAGGCGAGCTGGAATCCCTGCGTCGGTTCAAGGATGACGTGAGCGAGGTGCGTTCCGGTACCGAATGTGGAATCGGGGTCAAGAACTACAATGACGTGAAGGTCGGTGACCAGATCGAGTGCTACGAGCGTGTGGAGGTCGCACGGGAGCTATGAACCCGTTTGACCTGCAGCCCGTGTCCCGGAGTACTGCCATCGTGCCAACCTTTGCGGCGCCCCCGGGCGAGTCTCCAGGCCGACGGCCGCCGGCGGCGGAGAGGACCGGATGATGGCGAGGCAGTCGCCCAGGAGCCGGCGGGTTGGTGATCAGATCCAGCGGGAACTGGCAACCCTGATCCGGGACGAGGTGCGGGACCCGCGGATCGGGTCCGTGACCGTCTCCGGTGTCGAAGTCACCCGCGACATGGGCCATGCCCGGGTGTACATGACCGTCCTCGGGGCAGATGCCGAGGAAAGCCGCCGTGCCGCGGAAGTCCTCAACGGCGCTGCGTCCTTCCTGCGCCGCGAGCTGGGGCGGCGCATGGTGCTGCGGAGCACGCCGCAACTGCGTTTCCACCACGATCCTTCCTTTGACCGGGGCGCCCGCCTGACCGGCCTTATCGACTCGGTGATCCGGCGCGAGGACGAGCAGGGCCGGGAGGACTGATCGGCGCATCATGGCAAGGACATCCCGCCATCGCCGGGTCGACGGCATCCTGCTGCTGGACAAGCCAGCGGGGGAGAGTTCCAACCGTGCCCTGCAACGGGTGAAACGGCTGTATCGGGCCGCCAAGGCGGGGCATACGGGTAGTCTGGACCCACTGGCAACGGGCATGCTGCCGATCTGCCTGGGGGAGGCAACCAAGGTTTCCGGGTACCTGCTGGACGCGGACAAGGAATACCTGGCCCGTTGTCGCCTGGGTGTGGCCACCGATACCGGGGATGCCGACGGTCAGGTGACGGTGGAGAAGCCCCTCCCCGACGACCTCGCGCGGGAACAGGTGGAGGCCTGCATGCAGCCCCTGCGGGGTGAGATCGAACAGGTGCCTCCCATGTACTCCGCCTTGAAGCACCAGGGCGAGCGGCTCTACCGGCTCGCCCGCAGGGGGGAGGTGGTGGAACGCAAGCCCCGAACCGTTACCGTCCATGGCCTGGAACTGGTCGAACTGGGCGCGCAGGAACTGGCGTTGCGCATCCGCTGCTCCAAGGGTACCTATATCCGCACGCTGGTGGAGGAACTGGGGAGATGCCTGCAATGCGGTGCCCACGTCACCAGTCTGCGGCGCACGGGGCTGGGGCCGTTTCACGGCGCGGCAATGACCACCCTGGAGGACCTCCAGGACAGGGCGGCCAACGGCGGGTTCGCGGCGCTGGATGCGCTGCTTCTGCCCGCCGAGACAGCCCTCGAGGGATGGCCGGCGGTGCGCCTGCCCGCGGATGCAGCGCACTACCTGCTGCAGGGACAGCCCGTGTGGGTGCCCCGGGCCCCGGATGCCGGATGGGTCACGGTATTCGGGCCTGACCGTTTCATCGGGGTCGGCGAGATACTCGACGATGGCCGCGTGGCCCCGCGGCGATTGTTGCGGGGCGCCTGAACCTGCGCCGGGCACCGCCGGCTCCCGCAGGGGCCGGGTACGTGAAAAGTCCTGTGCACAAGCGCTGTTAGCTTGTTTGCAGTAGGTGGCACGGATACAATATCCCGCCTCGTGAAGTCGATCGGAATACCAGGAGCAATTGATGTCTCTCAACGCTGAAGAGAAAAGCCGCATAGTCAAGGACTTCCAAAGGTCCGAAGGCGACACCGGCTCGCCCGAAGTACAGATCGCGCTGCTGACCAACCGCATCGTGCATCTCACCGACCACTTTGCAACGCACAAGCAGGATCATCATTCCCGGCGTGGCCTGTTGCGGCTTGTCAACCAGCGCCGCAAGCTGCTGGACTACGTCAAGCGCAAGGATCAGGCGCGCTATCAGTCGATCATCGAACGTCTTGGCCTGCGCAAGTGAGCGCCTGCAGGGTGTCGTTTCAACAGGAAGGGTGGTATTCGTGAAGCCGGTAAGCAAATCTTTTCAGTACGGTGAACACACTGTTACGCTGGAGACCGGCGCGATCGCGCGTCAGGCAACAGGCGCTGTACTGGTCAACATGTCCGACACCGTGGTCCTGGTCACGGTGGTCAGCAAGCCGAACAGTGCCACGCAGCGGGATTTCCTGCCGTTGACCGTCAACTACCAGGAACGCACCTATGCTGCCGGCAAGATTCCCGGTGGCTTCTTCAAGCGGGAAGGGCGACCTTCGGAGAAGGAGACGCTGACTTCCCGCCTGATCGACCGCCCGATTCGCCCCCTGTTTCCCGACGGCTTCTACAACGAGA
>SLLM01000034.1 GCA_007134055.1 Ectothiorhodospiraceae bacterium
CGTTGCAGCCTTTGACGGCCAACTAGGGGCAGAAGGTCGTGCGATGGCGCGAATCCTGTTCGGTGACCGGTGGCTGGACCCAGAATCCGGAAAGCCCCGCACATGCATCATCAGCCTGATCAATGCCAACTCCCCCATGACCCTGGATGGCACCATGCTCGGCGCGGCGAAGGTGTATGCCCGGGCCAACCAGGCCTGCATCATTTCGCCGTTCATTCTGGCCGGCGCCATGTCGCCGGTTACCGTCGCCGGAACCGCAGCCCAGACCCTCGCCGAGGCGATGGCCGGCATGGCATTCATCCAGCTCGTGAATCCCGGGGCACCGGTGGTGTTCGGAAGCTTCGCCAGTTCCATGTCCATGCAGTCCGGGGCGCCCACGTTCGGCACACCGGAACCGGCGCTTGTGCTCTACATCATGGCGCATCTCGCCCGTCGCCTCGGCGTCCCCTTCCGTTCCGGGGGCTCGTTGACCGCATCGAAAATCCCGGATGGGCAGGCGGCAAGTGAAAGCGCAGGCACCCTGCTGCCAACCACACTGGCGGGGGTGAATTTCGTGCTCCATGCCGCGGGCTGGCTCGAGGGCGGGCTGGCCATTGGCTACGAGAAATTCGTCATGGATGCCGATCAGCTCGGAATGATGCAGACGTTTCTCAAGGGTGTCGATCTCAGCGAGAACGGCCAGGCCATGGATGCGATCCGCGAGGTGGGCCCTGGCCGTCACTTCCTGGGATGCGATCACACACAGGCGAACTTCCGGGAGGCGTTCTACCGTTCACCGATCACCGACAACAACAGTTATGAGCAGTGGCAGGCTGACGGGTGTCTCGACATCACCCGACGGGCCAATGCCCGCTGGAAACGCCTGCTCGCCGAGTACGAGCCCCCCGCCCTGGATCCGGCTGTGGACGAGGCGCTCCTGGATTACATGGAATCCCGCAAGGAAGCGCCTTCCGACTCCGGCTCCTGAACGGTTAACGCCTGGCCTCGGATGCCAGGAAGGTATTCAGGGAGCGGAACGTCTCCCTTGCACTCGCACTGCCCAGGGAAGTGGCTGCCATGCGGTCAAGGTCCTCCTGGATGGCGCTCCAGTCCTCGGCCGTCAGCCTTGCGCGAATGCGGGGAAACACCGTCTCCTCCTCCTTGCGCATATGCCGCTGCTGCGCCGTGAGGTAGCGTTGCCCACAACTGTATAACTCGGCGGCAGGGATGGACACGCCCGCTGTAGCGTCCTCGCACAGGGTGAGGAAGTCCAGCCCCAGGTCCCGGAGCATCCCGTGCTCCCGCCCCAGATCCCGGACGAATTGCCTCGATTCATCATCCCGCTTGTGGAGCTGCCGGAAAACGACATCCTCCGAGCCGTGGTGGAAGAGGTCCGGATAGCGGGTCAGGTAGTACATGGTGTCCTTGAGCAGGTCCCAGTCAGGCTCACGGGAGTTCCGCAGCTCCTCGAGCTGCCGGGACAGGACGCGGAGCACGCGGCGAATATCGCCGTGCTCCCGCACGAGCTCATCAACGAACGCGGTCATGGCGCGACTCCTCCTCCCACCGCCCGGTGTCGTCGGTCGACGGGCTGTCGGTGGTATCTCCCTCCCCCGCCACCGTGCCTTGTACCGGCAATTCCGGAGAGGTTCGCCCAGTATGGTGCCGCCGACCGAACGGGTCTTGACATGGGTCAAACAGCCTGTCCGCGCTCGCCGGGCCTGCCGGAAACCCCATGTCGTTCACGGGCGATGGAAATGTACTAGAGTCTAATTGTGCGAAGCGGGCGATCGCGCCGATGCCCGGAGTTCGCCGGGGGAGTCCGTGACCGCCGATACGGCACTTCTGGCCCTGATCGAACATATCTACGACGCCGCAAGCGACGAGCGCCTGTGGCCTTCGGTGATGGAACAGGTGGCTGCCGTCATGGAAAGCCATGCTGTGACATTTTCCCTCCTGCGCGATGCTGAAAAGCCCCGGTTCAGCGCCTTCGCGGCACTCGAATACGATCCGCGCATGCATGCCGGGTATGTGGAATCCAGGACATTGGCGGATTCCGCGCTGCACTTCCTGACGGCGCATCCACAACCAGCCAGCGGGCATGAGTTGCAGTCGCCCGGAGAAAGGGACCCGCGGCGTCACGCCAGCTACGACTGGCATTGGCGCTACAGCGCGACCTGGCATCATCTGGCGGGGATGACCAGCCCGGCTCCGGGTTTTCAGTCCGGGATCATCCTCCACCGGGGACGGGAGCGAGGCGATTACAACTCCACCCTCACAGGGCGCTTCGCGGTGATTCTCAGGCACATCGAGCGGGCACTGGAGATCGGTTTCCGCCTGGGCTCACTGGCACATCTCGAACGCGCCACCATGGAGCTGCTGGACAGGAATCCGCAGGCCGTGTTTCTGTTCGACGACCACGGCCATTTCACCGTTGGCAACCGTGCGGCGGAGGAACTGATCGCAGGAGCCGACGGAGTAGGTATCGACGACTGCCGACTGACTCTGCACCGCCGCCCGGACAACAACCGCCTGCAGGACCTGATCGCCTCGGTGCTGTCCAACGAGCTGGATCCGACCACCACGCGCGGCGGGTTACTCGCCGCGCCCCGGCCGTCCGGGAAGCGCTCCTATTCCCTGCTCGTCTCACCGCTGGCGCCGCTGGCCTTCTCCCTGGGAGCCCCACGGTTTGCCGGTTGCGTGGTGATAGCGGATCCGGAGCTGCGCCCCCTGGCTTCTGACCAGCACCTGGGCGCGCTGTATGGCCTCACAGCAGCGGAGGCCAGGCTGGCGGTGCGGATCGTTGCCGGCGAGACGCTGCGCGCGGCCGCCACACAACTCGGTATCACCTACGCCACCGCCCGCACCACCCTGGCCTGCATATTCCGCAAGACAGGGACCCGCCGACAGTCGGAACTGGTGGCAATGATCCTCGGCGCCCTGCCACTGCTGACGCCCACCGCTACGGATACAGGCGGCGTCAACATGCCGCCTCACAGCGGGATCACATCCCCATGAACGGCTACCGAGGCATCCATGCCGGCATCCTTCATGGCGACGGATAGGGCCTGCTGGGCGCCCGGTTCCCCGTGGACCAGCCAGAATCGCGGTTTGTCGCGGAAGGCGCCCGCCCACAGCACCAGGTGCGTCCGCCCGGCATGGGCGGAAAACCCGCCGATCGTGTGGACACGGGCCCGCACCGGGATCTCCTCGCCCAGGATCCGAAGATTCTCTGCCCCGTCGACCAGCATGCGGCCAGGGGTTCCCGTCGCCTGGAATCCGACGATGATCACCCGGCAGCTGGAACGGGCCAGATTGTAGCGGAAATGGTGCAGAATCCGCCCCCCGGTGCACATGCCGGCGCCGGCAATGATGATGGCGCCACCGCGTATGCGGTTGATGGCCATTGATTCCTCGACCGTTCGCGTGGCGCGCAGACCCGGCAGGTAGCGGGCGGGGTCGCCGCCCGCGGCGCAATGCAGAGCCTGGACATCATCACGGTCAAGCGCGCGCCAGCTCCGTGCGTACAGCTCGGTGACACGGATCGCCATGGGACTGTCCAGAAAGATCCGCTGCTGCCGCAGTCTCCCCTCGTGGTGAAGACGGCCGAGATGGTAGAGAATCTCCTGGGTACGTCCGACAGCGAACGCGGGTATCAGCACGTTCCCGCCAGCTTCGTTGGCCTCCTCCAGTACCCGCGAAAACTCTTCGAGGGTGTCGGCCATGGGCCGGTGATCCCGGTCACCGTATGTGCTTTCCATGAGAACCACGTCGGCATCACGGATGCGCGCCGGCTCCCTCATGAGTACGGAATCGGCGTTGCCGAGATCTCCTGAGAACACCAGGCGCCGGCGCCTGCCCCCGGAAGGCACGGTCAGCTCGACGATGGCGGACCCGAGAATATGCCCGGCATCTCGGAACACAAGCTCGACCCCCCCGGGAAGCCGCGTGCAGCGGTCATAGTCATGGGCCACACACAGTTCCAGGGTGCGGGCCACGTCCTCCTGCTCGTAGAGTGGAGTGCGCAACGGCTTGTGCGCGCGGCGGCGCCACCGATTCTCGCGCTCCATGTCCCGCTCCATGACGACGGCCGCATCGACCAGCATGATCTCGAGCAGTTCCAGGGTATCCCCGGTGCAGTGAATGGGACCGGCGTAGCCTTCCCGTACCAGGCGTGGCAGCAATCCCGCGTGATCCAGGTGGCCGTGCGAAATCACCACGGCATCGATCTGTGACGGCGGTGGCTGCGATTCACGGGCGTTGGCCGCATCCGCCTCCGGGCCTCCCTGGTGCATCCCGCACTCGAGCAGCAGAGTCCGTGAACGGTCATCATCATGGAAGTCGATCCGGTAGCGGGATCCTGTCACTTCCCCGGCTGCGCCCAGGAATGTCAACTCCGCCATACATCCTCGTTCGGTAGATGGAAACCCAGGAAGTAGCATAACCGAGGGCACCCACCGGTGCCCGACCTCCGGTCCTGGGACTACGAACCGCCATTGACGCGCCCGGATCCCGTGGCCATGATCGTCGCAACGCTCCAGCAGTCGAGGCTCCCATGCGCCGGTTCGTGCTCGATACCAGTGTATTTACCAATCCCCACGTTTCCGTTCAGTTCGGGGAGGAGCCCACGGAGGCGCTGCAGACGTTCCTTCGTCTGGCGAGGCGCTGCCCCGCGGAGTTCTACATGCCACTCTCCGTGTACGAGGAGTTCCGCACCATGCGGGAGCTCGAGGCGGAACTTGCAGGTGACCTGGAAACCGAGATATGGGTGCGCTCGCCGAGGCGCTTTTCCCTCACGATCCCAAGTGACGTGCTCTACGAATTCATCCATGAAGTCCGCAGTCGAATTGACCGTGGTCTGCGTATCGCCGAGGAGCATACCAGGCGCGCAGGGGCTTCGGCAGCCATGCCGCCGGACCTCATCACGCAGCTGCGGGAGCGCTTTCGGGAGGCCATGCGCAAGGGGCTTGTGGATTCCCGGGAGGATGTGGATGCAGTGCTCCTGGCAATGGAGCTCGATGCGGAACTCGCCAGCGCCGACGAAGGCATGCGCAAGTTGGGCAATCGCATGGGCGTCAAACTGGTTACCGCCGCCTATCTGCGACGGGTGATGGAGAACCTGGCCGGTGAACAGTCTCCGGCCCTGCGCTGACGTGCAATGTCGAGGCTGTTCAGTCGAACTGGGAATCGCCGGAAAGCGCCGTCGCCAGCGTACCGGTCATCCGGTCCAGCACCCGCTCGAACTCCAGTAGCCAGTACTCTCCCTCCCGGCGCGGCATGCCATCCCCGATTCGTATCCGGCTTCCTCCCGTTGCCTTGATATGACGGATGAACCGCGTAGCGTTGTGCCGCTGCCGAAAGCGACAGCGGAACTCCACACCGACCCGGCCGATGCCCCGGCTGCGTTCGATTGCCCGCTGCAGTCCATGCAGGAAGGCGTGCCCCAGATCCCTCTGCAATTCAGCATCGCCGGCCTGTCCGTGTTCGCTGGCAAACAGTGCCAGGCGCAACAGGCGATTGGTGAAATACTCCGGGGGCAAGTCCAGCAACTGGTCGCTGCACAAGCCGATATCCGCCACGTTGGAACGCCCGGTGACGTACTTTGCACGGCCACTCCCCGTCTCTTCCTTGAACACCAGGCCCTCACACAGTTCCCTGTCCAGACGCAGGATCAATCGCCCGAGACTTGCCGCATCTGCGGCCTGGTATCGACCGAAGATCCGGGTTGCCGGCAGGTCGTACCTCGCCAGCATCGCCATCTTCTCCGCCTGGGGCAGAAAATCCGCCTGTCCCTGGCGCATAAGGTCGAACACGAACAGCGCCACGTCGCGGTTTACCTGCGGTGGACACGCTTCAAGGTAGGGATTGTCCGGCCCGGCAATCTCGGCGCACAGGATCAGGTCCGGCTCCGCGTCGAACACACCCAGGTCCAGCAAGTCCGGGACGCGGTCGGTACTGAAGGGACAGACGAAGCCCCCGCGACTGAACGCGTACACCGTTTCCCGGTGGCGCAGGATGCGCACGTTGAAGCCGTCGATCTTCTCCTCGGCCCAGAATGCCCCGGGAAAATGGCGTTGCAGCCCCGAAGTGAGCGACTGCACGCGGCCGATGGACGGATAGCCGGAAACCACGACGCCATCCGGCAGCACCACGGTTCCCCGAGGATGCCCACCTGCCGGATCGAGCAGGCGAATATAGTGCAGCGAATCGTATTGTTCGCGGACCGCCTTGCCGCGATGCAGCGCGTCGACAATTGCCTCGGTGTTCATCGCAACAGCCTATGGCACCCGGGGTTGGGCGCGCAATGAGGTGGTCGGCGCGGCGCCCCGGGGCGCCATCCGCGGCTCGGAGGCTCAGTCCCCGTCCGCCCCGCGCACGAGGAACAGGCCTGGTTTGATACCGATGGCCCGTGCCTGGCCCGCGGCGAGTTCCAGCGCATGGGTGATCTGCGCCCGCGGGCGGGTAAGGCGGGGTCCGGGCTCCATGCGCCGGATTT
Organism: Ectothiorhodospiraceae bacterium; assembly: GCA_007134055.1. Taxonomy (GTDB): domain Bacteria; phylum Pseudomonadota; class Gammaproteobacteria; order Nitrococcales; family Aquisalimonadaceae; genus Natronocella. The sequence continues at coordinate 6,476 of SLLM01000034.1, forward strand.
CCGTGACGCGGTGGTTTGCGTCGATGAATACCATATCCAGTGGTGCGTGCACGTTGTTCATGTGAAACGCCGGAGTGTCGGCGCCCGGGAACACGAACAGGATGGGGTTGTCCTCGATGCTCTCCGGGCACAGGTGCTGCATTCCGGCCGCCCGACGGGCGGCCGTGTCCGCGACCCGCACTTCAAGTCCGCCACGCACTTCCCCGGCATCGCTGATGA
>SLLM01000136.1 GCA_007134055.1 Ectothiorhodospiraceae bacterium
CTGATGGCAGTCCTGCTGGCCTCCTGCGCCGGCCTGGCCCTGGCCGGGGCGATGGAACCGGTAGATTTCGACGATCCGGACAAGGACGCCCGCTATCGTGCGCTGCTCCATGAATTGCGCTGCACCGTATGCCAGAACCAGTCGCTGGCCGATTCGAATGCGGAGCTTGCAGGCGACCTGCGCAGGGAGGTGGAACGCCTGGTCGCCTCCGGCGCGGACCGCTCCGAAGTCGTGGACTTCATGGTCTCCCGCTATGGCGACTTCGTCCTCTACCGTCCGCCGGTGCGCCCCGCGACCTATCTGCTCTGGGCCGGACCGTTCCTGCTGCTCGGGGTGGGGGTATTGCTCTGGTATCGAACCGCGACCGCGGGCAGCGCTTCAGCGCTGCCACCCACTGCCAGTGGCGTATCCCGGCGGCGCGCCGCTCGACTGCTGCGAGGTGAGGAATCATGACTCTGGAATTCATCCTGGCGGTGGCCGCCCTGCTTCTGCTCGCGGCATCGATCCTGCTCTGGCCCCTACTGCGGCGTCGGCGCGACCGTGGGGTGCAGCGTAGCGCCCTCACGGTCGAGCTCTACCGCCAGCGGATGGCGGAGCTCGAACAGGAGTGGCTGGCGGGCATGCTGGACAAGGGACAGTTTGATAGCGCCAGCAGAGAACTCGAGTATGCGCTGATCTGCGATGTCGACGGCGCCGGAAGCGAACCCGCCCGGGCGGCACGCCCGGGCGGCCGGGGCACGGTAACGCTGCTGACCGCGGCGGTGGCGTTGCCGGTACTTGCCATCGCAATGCATCTGCATCTCGCCCCCTCCGTACCGGATACCGCGAGTGTGACCGAGGCGTCGGCACCTGCCGATGATCCGGAAACCCTGGAGATGCGTCGGATGGTGGCGGAACTCGCCGATCGTATGGCCGACGATCCGGGCGACGCCGAAGGCTGGCTGATGCTGGCGCGCGGTTATCGGTTCCTGGACTCCCATACGCGTGCGGTCCGCGCCTTCGAGCGGGCACACGAGTTGGTCGGGGACGACGCCGCGCTGCTGATGGATTATGCCGATGCCCTGGTGATGGCCGCCGACGGCGAAGTCACGGCCCGGGCCCGGGACCTTACGCGCCGCACCCTGGAGATCGACCCGGCCAATCAGCATGGCCTCTGGCTCGCGGGCGTGAGTCATTTCCAGGTGGATGAATACGCCCGCGCCGCGGGCTACTGGGAACGCCTGCTCGCGACCCTCCCGACCAGGAGCGAGGCAGCAGAACACGTGCGCTATGCGGCGGACACTGCGACGCTGCTCTCCGGTGATGCATCAGGCCGCCCGGGCGCCGCACCAGGGGGCACCGTCTTCGACGTCGACATCCGTCTGGATGAGACCCTTCTTGGCGGGCTGAACGGTGACGAAATGGTCTTGATCTACGCCCGTGCAATCGAAGGCTCGTCAATGCCGCTGGCGGTCGCCCGAAGCACTGTTGCCGAGCTCCCGGCTGGCATCCGGCTCGACGCCACCAACGCCATGCTGGACGGGGTGTCCCTGGAAGACCATCCGGATGTGGAGGTTGTGGCCCGGGTTTCCAGGAGTGGCGAGGCCATCTCCAGCAGCGGTGATCTCCAGGGTAGCAGCGGACCCCTGGCCACCGGCCGTCACCAGACGATTGACCTGGCGATCGATACACAGATTCCCTGAGTGGCGCGCCCGCCGCCCTCACGCCGCCGTACCCAGCATCGGGAACGTGACCGCCAGCGCCCAGGCGAACGCCAGCGCATTGGCAATACCCGCCACCAGGGGGTCACCGGTCCGCCGGTAGACCCAACGGCTGAAGAGGCCGTAGACGACAAAGCACGGAAGCATCACCGGCACGATCATCAGCAGGAAAAAGAGGGACTCCACGTCCAGAGCCACGGCGAGTCCGAGGGAGGCGAGGAACAGCAGTTTGGTTACGACGTAGCCACCCGCTGCCGCGCCCTCGCCTCGCGTCAGCCATTCGTCGGCAAGGAAGTACAGCGCAGTTCCCCCCAGCATCGCGGCAATCAGCGGCCAGCGCGCCGCCACTGGCTGGAAGGAGGTCAGGTAGGTGTCGATCACCAGACCCAGGGCCACCAGGCAATACAGGCTCATCCCCAGCGATGCGAGGAGAAGACGCCCCGGCCTGGCCCCGCGGGGCCAGCCCGGCCGGGGCCGACCGGCCTGCAGCCAGAGGCAGAGCGCGGTCAGCACTCCGTATAGCGCGAAGTGAACAGTCAGGTAATCCGCCACCAGCACCGGCAGGAAGCCGGTGGGCAAGGGCCAGAGGATCAACGGGGTCGCGATGGCCGGAAGCACGGCCGCGGGCAACAGCCGACGCCAGCCAGGCCCTGCCCCGCGCGGCGGCATGGCAACAACCGGAAGCAGGCTGGAAAGCGGGCGGGCGAGAAGAATCATGCCGACCAGCAACAGCAGTATCCAGGGGCCACGCACCGCAAGATATCCCCTGCCCTCCCAGCCGAAGACTGCCTCCATCCAGCCCAGAGCCTCCGCCATACTATGCCGGCTGTAGAGCACGCCGACGTGCTCGACACCGGGGGAGAAGGCCACCCGCCGGGCGCTGCCATCATCAAAGGAACCGTAGCGAACCCCCGGTTCCACTTCGCCGTTGCCCGCGGCCATCCGCAACACGCGCAGTGCTTCTTCCCGGAGCCGGGGCTCCAGCGCGCCGGTAATCACCAGTAGGTTCCGTGGATGCTCCGCCGTGACCATCGGGGAGAACATGGAAACGGCCACGGTCGCCGAGACCAGAGGATTCTCCAGCGCGTGACGGACAACGATATCCGCGGCCATGGAGTGCCCGAGCAGGGCAAGCCTTCCGTCGGCATGATCCAGGTCGCGGGCGAACGCGCTCACCGCCGCCAGTTCCGCCACGAGTGCCCGTGTCGCCCCCGCCTCGTCCATGATGCTGCCTTCCAGGGGCATGGGGTTGCGGCCGTGACCGGCGAAGTCGAAGGTCACCGCAACGAAACCATTCCTCGCGAGGGTCATTGCGAAGGGTTCCATCAACTGCCGGGATCCGGCGAAACCGTGGGCGATAACCACCGTCGGGGCTGCCTCCCCCGTCGCCAGGCGATGAATGGTGACGGGGGTTGTGCCCACTGTCGCATCGGTCACGACCAGTCCCCTCTGATCCAGGTGCAAGCGGTGGACGGACAGCGCCATTGCGGCGATGGCAATCAGGGCGATGCAGAGATTGATGCGGGCTTTCACGCCCGCAGGGCTGACGGGAACCGTTGCACGGCAGCGGCCCACCCTGGGACGGGTGCGCAGTCGCCTCTACCGCCTGCCCGTCGCTTCGGCGGGGCAACGGGTATTCGGGTGCCGACCGGGACCTGAGGCCCCAGTGCCAGAGCTGCGCCGAGGGCAGGGGCACCACGAGGAACCAGTGCTCCAGGATCGCGAGCGCCATGATGCTTGCCACCAGGCAGTAGGCGACGACGCTGAACGCATCCGCCCCCGGGGCGGCGGCCTGCTGGATCAGAAGCACCAGTGCAACAGTGGACAGTGTCACGGAAAAGGGGAACAACAGATTCATCGGACGCTTCCTGAGGAAGCTCTGCAGGTAATGCATGTGCTCCGGGACGAACTCCTTGTTCAGGTTGCGGACGCCGAGAAACACGTTCAGCCGCGCGCTCTCATGCATCCATGCAAGCACCAGGAAAGTCCAAAGCCCCACCTGGTTTGCCGCGCCCCAGGAGATGGCGACTATCAGGCCTCCCAGTATGACGATGGCGATCTCGTGGTAGAGGCTGACCTGCAACGCGTGACCGAAATGCCGCCAGCCACGGCAACCGGGGGCGCAGGCATGACGCCGCGGACCGGTGACGTAACCCATGTAGAAGCTGATCTCGAGCCAGCCCCAGATCAGGAGCCCGCAGGCAAAGGCGAGATAGGCTCCGGCGGGAGACGGGTCATTGACCGAGCTCGCCAACCCGTAGACTGCCGCCGCGAGGACCAGCGTCGCCGTGAGCATGCTCCAGCGGAACGTCCGCTTCGGCAGCCCGTCCAGATAGATGATCACCCCGGTACTGAACCACCAGAGAAAGAGCGCGAAGAGCACGGGCAGCAGATAGACCGTCATTGCCCTGCCCTGCCCGCGACGAGCCTGTAAGCCGTCATTGAATCTCTGCCTCCGCTGTCAGCAATCGCGCGAACACCCCCGCGTTGGTATGGCCAAAGGCGGTCAGGTCGATCAGTCGGCCGGTGACCGGATCCTCCAGCAGCAGGCGGCCATCCTCCCGGCCACTCAGCAGGAACGGTTCTCCGGGTCCGCCGCCCTCGCGCAGGCGCTGCTGGGCGAGACCGCGCACCGTGGCACGCAGGAACCCGTGTTCTCCCGGCCCGATGAACTCGAGCCTGTCCTCGCTGCGCGCGTCCACCACCGCGATGAAGCCGCCGCCCAGGTCCTCGAAATGGAGCTCACGGTCGACCAGCGAACCGGCAGGCTCGCTGCCGGCGGGAATGCCGAGCAGTCGCACGGTGGCGACGATGGCAAGCGTCAGGGCGAGCAGAACGCCGATTGCGACCAGCGGCAGGACCGGCGTCTGGCCTTGTACATTGTCATGATCACTCACGATGCCTCCTTTACCGGGCTGCCGGCACTAGCGCGCGGCCCCGGCGGCCGGGCAATGATCGCCGGCATCTTGATCGTTGGCGCTTCCCGTGCGTCGTGTTCCCAGGGCCCCGCTGCCACTGTCGCCCTGGCTCGCGGCCAAGGCGTCGGCAAACATTGACGCCACGCGTTCGGCGTCCGGCACGACCCGGAGCATGGGCTGCGGCTGGCTGAACCGCCAGGGCCGGACGTGGGGCCAGAACAGCAGGTAGCTCACCTTGTCGGAGGGCGAGAGCCCGAGCACGATGTCCCCAGTGCCGTCGCCATGCAGACGAAGATCGGCCGCTTGCAGACGCGTGTAGGGCAGATTCACGGTAATCGGCAACGCGACCCCGAAGCGCGCCACCACCCGCCGGTTGGTGATGGTGTAGAGGGTGCTGCGGCTCATGAGCCAGGCGAGCAGGCAGAGCAGCCCCACCGCACCGGCGCCGATGGTGAACTGACTGGCACCCTGGCCGAGGGCGGCGACCGCACTCTCTCCCGCAAGCAGCGCCTCCGTGGTAAGCCAGGTGCCAATCAGCGCGAAATACAGCGCCACCTTACGGGCGTGCAGTGCCCGCTTCGCCAGCGGCCACCAGGCGGGACTGCCCTGCCAGAGCATGGTCTCGCCTGGCGGCAGCCGCTCCGGCAGACCCGGAACCGGTTCGACGTCGAATTCACTCACAGCAGCGGCTCCTGTCTCGCCGGGTGGGCATAGAGGGTTCCGCCACCGAAATAGGCCGTGATCCGATCCTCTTCCAGCAGCGTGATCTGGGTCGCCTTGCGCAGGCGCGGTACGCCGGCGAACTGCTCCGCCAGGATGGACACCACCCGCACATCCCCGCGGGAGGCGCTGACCCGGGCGAAGTTAATGGGTAGCAGTACCGTATCGGTCTTGCGTCGGGGCTTGCGCTTGGGCGCAGGTGCGGTCTCCTCACCCGCGGGCTCGGCATCACCCTCGGCCGCTGCCTCGGCGGGTGGTTCCGGAAGGGCCACTTCGAGAAACAGCACCCGCATCTCGGAGCGATCCACCCAGATATCCTTCACCGTACCGGCCTGCTTGCCGTCCAGCGCGATCACGGGCATGCCGCGGGGGTCCGGGTCCTTTTCCTCGACCCAGAATTCCTTGGCCACCCGCATGGGCACGATTTTCGGGTCACCTTCCCAGGTGGGATCCGGAATATCTTCCCGCTCGGCATAGGCGGCGGGGCCGATGCCGTCGGCCATGGGGTTGCCGGTAGGATGAAGCGGCGACCCGGGCCAGGGGAAATCCGGCTCGGCCTTGAGCGGGGCGGAGGGCTCCTCCTCCCGCGGCGCGGTCCGCGTTCCGCCGTGGGGCAGGAGGAAGGTCTTCGGCGCCGGCATCGACGGGAACCCCACCACCTTGACCCTGCCCCCGCTGCGTTCCGTGCGGTCAGAGTCCAGAGGATAGCCCTCCCGCTTATCCTCCCGGCGGAGGTAGAACACCAGCCCGGCAAAGAATATCCAGAACGCGTAGAGCACGACCTGGGCGACGTCAATGTAGCCTGTGAGAGCTCCGGTTTGCATGACGAACCTCCGCTAATGCGCCCTAGCCGGGAAAGTCGGCCAGGCCGAAACGTGACGTGGATGGAACGAGTCCTGGCTGGTTCGCCCCCCGCCCGGCCCGCACCAGGGGGCCGATAACCACGAGGGTTGCGAACAGCAGCAGGATCTCGATGTGGTAGACGACGCTGTAGCCCGTCGCCGGGCCGGACAGGGCGACGCCGAGGCTCCCCTGCGCCGCGAGCATGGACACCACGTCGTTGATGGCGCCTCCGGCGGCGATCGCCAGTCCGGCAGCGGTCGCCTGTACCGCGCCCCAGACGCCGAGCGCCATGCCGCTATCCTTCCCCCGCGCCAGCGCCATCGCGGCAATCAGCCCGCCGACGGCGAACAGTCCGCCGCCGAAGCCGATCAACAGGGTGCCGAAGCGGAACAGCAACGGCGACTGCATGGGTGCGGAGAAGATGACCGCGCTGAAGGCGACCACCCCGACCAGCGCGAA
>SLLM01000227.1 GCA_007134055.1 Ectothiorhodospiraceae bacterium
CCGGCTGTCCTTCAGGCTGAAATACAGGTGCCCCGAGGCTGGCAAGGCGAGATTCGAGATTTCGCCCTCGACCCAGATAACCGGCAGTCCGTGTTCCAGGAGTTCCCGGACCTCCCGGTTGAGCTGGGATACGGTCAGTATGGCGCGCCGGGATTCGGAGGAGCTGTTTTCATTCATGCCGGCATCATACCGATGTGGGGCGCCGGCGTCCGCCCGTGGGCGTTGAGGGCGACTCCCGAAGGCGTGCACGGGGTGCCGGAACCCGCGGGCAACGGACCAGGCAGGTGGCGGACGCGCAGCCGTATTGGACGTTTACGGCCGTGCCCCTTCCTCCTTATACTTACCCGCTTATTCAAGGAGCGGTTGTTGCACTGCCGCAGGCTGTCAGGGAATGAATACAGCATCTGCCGGCAATGCGGTCCTGGTGCCTGCAGGCGGATGGCGAGCGCTCCTTGGTCGCCGGCCACTCTGCGGATTGCAAGGTACCCCACTATGCGCATCGCCCAGGAAGCACTTACCTTCGACGACGTCCTTCTGCTTCCCGCCTTCTCCGAGGTGCTGCCCCGGGAAGTGGACCTGACCTCGAGGCTCACCCGCGACATTCGCGTCAACATACCGCTGCTCTCAGCCGCCATGGATACCGTCACCGAGGCTGCACTGGCCATCAGCCTTGCCGAGGAGGGGGGAGTAGGGATCATTCACAAGAACATGAGTCTGAGCGAGCAGGCGACCCACGTGCGGCGGGTCAAGAAATTCGAAAGCGGTGTGATCAAGGAACCCATTTCCGTCACACCGGATACCACCATAGGCGATGTGCTTGCGCTTACGCGTGCGCACAGCATCTCCGGCGTGCCGGTGACCGATGGCGAGAACCTCGTAGGCATCGTCACCAGTCGGGACCTGCGCTTCGAGACGCGGCTCGACGCCCCGGTAAGCGAAATCATGACTGCACGCGATCGTCTGGTCACCGTACGGGAAGGCGCAGCATCCGACGAGGTGCTCGGGCTGATGCATCGAAATCGAATCGAAAAGGTCCTGGTGGTGAACGAGTCCTTCCAGTTGCGCGGTCTCATCACCGTCAAGGACATCCAGAAAGCCCGCGATTTCCCCAATGCCTGCAAGGATGATCAGGGGCGCCTCCGGGTGGGTGCCGCGGTGGGAACCGGGGGTGATACCGAGGAGCGGGTTGATGCGCTGGCCCGGGCTGGTGTGGATGTGATTGTCGTGGACACGGCGCATGGACATTCCCGCGGCGTGCTCGATCGCATCGGCTGGATCAAGCGCAACTACCCCGACGTGCAGGTCGTGGGCGGCAATATCGCCACGGGCGATGCCGCGTTGGCGCTGAAGGATGCAGGGGCCGACGGCGTCAAGGTGGGCATCGGCCCCGGTTCCATCTGCACCACCCGCGTGGTTGCCGGTGTGGGGGTGCCGCAGATCAGCGCCGTCGCCAACGTCGCTGCCGCTCTTCGCGACTCCGGGGTGCCGTTGATTGCCGACGGCGGCATACGCTACTCGGGAGATCTGGCCAAGGCGCTGGTCGCAGGCGCGCACACGGTTATGGTGGGTGGCATGCTTGCGGGGACCGAAGAGGCGCCGGGCGAGATCGAGCTCTACCAGGGGAGAAGCTACAAGTCCTACCGGGGCATGGGGTCCATGGGCGCGATGCAGCAGGGGTCGAGCGATCGGTACTTCCAGGATACCGTCGAGGAGGTGGAGAAACTGGTGCCTGAGGGCATTGAAGGACGGGTACCCTACAAGGGCAGCATGGTGGCGATTGTCCACCAGTTGATGGGCGGCCTGCGGGCCAGCATGGGATACCTGGGGTGCAGGAACGTGACCGAGATGCGGACCCTGCCGCAGTTCGTGCGGGTGACCAATGCCGGCGTGCGTGAGAGTCACGTCCATGACGTGTCCATCACCAAGGAAGCGCCGAACTACCGCACCGATTGATCCGCCGTTTCGCGCCGCCGCCCGGTGCCCGCACTCACCTCCGACAAGGGAAGAGCATGGCCGTTGACATTCACGCCGACCGGATTCTGATCCTGGATTTCGGTTCCCAGTATACCCAACTCATCGCGAGGCGCGTCCGGGAAGCGGGTGTGTACTGCGAAATATACGCCTGCGACGTCGCCGAAGACCTGATCGACGCATTCCGGCCCTCCGGAATCATTCTCTCCGGAGGGCCGGAATCGGTCACTTTCGCTGCGACGGCGCGAATCCCGGCGACCGTATTCCGCCTGGAGGTTCCGATTCTGGGGATCTGCTACGGCATGCAGGCCATGGCCGCGCAGCTCGGCGGATCGGTGGAGGCGTCCGACACCAAGGAGTTCGGCTACGCCCGGATCCGGGCCCGGGGGCACTCACGGCTGCTGCGGAACATCGAGGATCACACGACGCCCGAAGGCTACGGGATGCTGGATGTGTGGATGAGTCACGGTGACCGGGTCAGTGCGCTTCCCGACGGTTTCAAGGTCATCGCCAGCAGCGATGCGGCGCCTATCGCCGGCATCGGAGATGACGAGCGCGCCTGGTATGGCGTGCAGTTTCACCCGGAAGTGACCCATACCAACCAGGGCGCGAGGATACTAGCCCGCTTCGTCCACGAAATCTGCGGCTGTGCCGGGGACTGGACCCCCGGCAACATCATCGACGACAGTATCCGCCGCATCAGGGAGCAGGTCGGTGGTGACAAGGTCCTGCTCGGCCTCTCCGGCGGTGTCGATTCCTCGGTGGTCGCAGCGCTTCTCCATCAGGCCATCGGCGACCAGCTCACCTGCGTGTTTGTCGACAACGGTCTCCTGCGCAAGGATGAAGGCGACCAGGTGATGGCCACCTTTGGCCGGCATATGGGGGTGAACGTTATCCGCGTCGATGCGGAGGATCGTTTTCTCAAGGAGTTGTCCGGGGAGGCGGATCCGGAGCAGAAGCGTCGCATTATCGGCAGCCTGTTCATCCAGGTGTTCGATGAACAGGCGGCCAGGCTTCAGGAAGTGGACTGGCTGGCGCAGGGCACCATCTATCCCGACGTGATCGAATCCGCCGGTGCGGCCACCGGCAAGGCGCATGTGATCAAGTCCCACCATAATGTCGGGGGGTTACCGGAGCACATGAAGCTGCGTCTGGTGGAGCCACTGCGGGAGCTGTTCAAGGACGAGGTGCGCCGGATCGGACTGGAGCTTGGCCTGCCTGCCGACATGGTGAACCGGCACCCGTTTCCCGGGCCGGGGCTCGGCGTCCGGATTCTTGGCGAGGTGCGCAGGGAATACGCAGAGTTGCTGCGTGAAGCGGACTCGATCTTTATCGAAGAACTGCGTCGACACGGGTGGTATGACCGGGTCAGTCAGGCGTTCGCAGTCTTCCTTCCGGTCCGGTCTGTCGGCGTAACGGGGGATGGGCGGCGCTACGAATACGTGGTGGCGTTGCGGGCGGTGGAGACCGTCGATTTCATGACCGCACGCTGGGCACAGCTTCCATACGACTTGCTTGATCTGGTGTCACGACGCATTATCAACGAGATACACGGTATTTCCAGAGTGGTTTATGATGTTTCCGGAAAGCCGCCCGCGACAATCGAGTGGGAGTGAGCCCGCTTCACGCAGGAGTACCGATGGATCTGCATTCCGCCGCCGCCACCATCGAACAGGTGCTCGAACTGGGCCAGCGGCAGGTGAGTCGACGCCAGGCGACCACCTCCCCCCTGGAGGCGGAGCGGCTTGCCGACCGGGCTGCGCTGGAGCAGGTGGATTACCTGCTCATGGAACACTGGGATACCCTTGATGACATTGCGGCCGGGCGGCCCGTGGACGCCCTGACCAGAGCGGACCAGTCGCATATCTGGGAACTGGCGAGTGGAGTCCGGGTGGCGCAGCCACCCAGCGAAGCGTTGCGCCGGGTCTCTGAACTGGCACGGCGGGAGCTCGACGAAAGTTCGCGGGGACGCGCGTCGGACTGGCAGGCGGTGCTCTGGCTGCAGGAGTATGTGCGCCGTCATGCCTCCAGACTGGACCGCGTTGCCGAGCGATGAACGACAAGGCGCCAGCCGACGGGGAGGAGTGCGCGGCAACGGACGTGCAGTGGATGGACCGTGCGCTGGCGCTGGCCCGACAGGGGGCAGCGACCGGTGAAGTGCCGGTCGGCGCGATACTGGTACTGCATGGCAGGCAGATCGCAGTAGGCTGGAATTGCCCCATCAGCACCCGCGATCCAACTGCGCATGCCGAAATACAGGCCCTTCGGGCAGCAGCCGGCGGCCTGGACAACTACCGCCTGCCCGACGCTACGCTCTACGTCACCCTCGAACCCTGCGTCATGTGCGTAGGTGCGCTGGTGCATGCCCGGGTGAAGAGGCTTGTCTACGCGGCCCCGGAGCCGCGAACCGGAGCGGTGGCGAGCCGATTCCAGCTGCTGGAGGCGGGTCTGCACAACCACGACATCCAGGTGACCGCCGGGATCCGGGCCGACGCCAGTGCAGAGCTGCTGCGAAGCTTTTTCCGCCAGCGGCGTGGCTGATGCCGGTGCGCCACCGTGGCAGCCACTGCCGTGGCCGGTCAAAGCGCGGCAGGAAGCAGGGCGCCAAGCCCGGAACGAGTCTGCTGGCGTAGCGGATCGTACGGGCGCCCGAACCGTTCGACGATCTCGCCGGGTTCCCGATCGGTAATGCGCAGCAGCAGGTCATAATAAGTTCGGACCTGGGAGACGAATGTCACGGGTTCCGCCCCGCGGGCGTACCCATAGCGGGTCTGTTCGTACCATTCGCGTTCGGCAAGGAGAGGCAGGACCGATTTGACGTCCGTCCAGCTGTCCGGGTCCCCGGCGCGCATTTCCGTAAGTCGCCGGGCGTCGTCGAGATGCCCCATGCCGACGTTGTAGGCCGCCAATGCAAGCCAGGTGCGTACGGGTTCCTCGATATGGCCGGGGATGCGCTCGCGCAGGCCGGCGAAGTAGCGGGCACCACCATCGATACTCTGGGCTGGATCCCGGCGGTCCGTCACGCCGAGTTCCTGTGCCGTGCGTTGCGTGAGCATCATGATGCCGCGCACGCCGGTCGGGGAGACTGCACGCGGGTTCCAGTGGGATTCCTGATACCCGATTGCTGCCAGCAGGCGCCAGTCCACCCCGGTGTCCCGGCCCGCCTGCTTGAATTTCTCCCGGAAGGTGGGGAGTCGTTCGGTGATGTGGCGGAGGAACACACGGGCACCCACGTAATCGAAGGTGCCCACGTGGCCAAGGTATCGCTCTTCGATGGCGACGAGCTTGCCGGTCTCGCGCGCGCGCAGGAAGAAGTTCTCCGAGGCGCGGAAGAGGGTATCATCGCGACCACGGACAAAGGCCCAGACCAGTTCGCGGTTGCTGTCGAGGCTGAAGGCCACGCGCAGTTCCGGATAGAACTGCTGCGTCAGCTGCAGGTCGATGGAGTCCGCTACCGTGAACTCCACTTCCCGGTTCCAGACCCGGTACAGCAATTCCTCGGTTCCGGAGCCGGCCACCTCCTGCCAGGCCAGGTCCGGATACTCGTCCAGCAGAGCCCGCAGGTGTTGCAGGTGACTGCCGTAGGCTGTCACCTTCAGGTCCGCGCCCTCCATGGATACCAGCTCGGCGAGATCCTCCGGCCGTCGTTCCCCGAAGCGGTAGACGAGATACTGCTCCACGGAGATGAACGGTTCCGTGAACCGGAAGTTCCCGGCGCGTTCGGGATTGGCATTCAGCCCTGCCGCAGCGAGATCGGCGGCGCCGGTTGCCAGGGCATGATAGACATCCATCTTGCTGTCGGCGATGAGTACGTCGAGTTCGACACCCAGATAATCTGCGAACGCGGAGGCCAGGTCGTACTCGATACCGCTGGGCCCTTCGGTGGCATGACTGAAAGTCGCAGGACCAGGCAGGGTAACCATCCGCAATACCCCCGCCTCCTGCACTCGCTCCAGCGCCGTCGGCCGGTGCATCATGCCGGTGGCGAAGGCACCAAGCAGGGCGAGCCCCAGCGCCGCAATTAACAGCCGGTATACGCGCGCCATGAAAATCCCGTAACCGCCTTCGGCGGGCCATCGTTCAAATGCGGAAGTATTTTATTGTAGACTACGCCCTTCCCATCATGAACGCTTCCTGGAGAGGTGCCAGAGCGGTCGAATGGGGCGCACTCGAAATGCGTTGACCCCTCGCGGGGTCCGGGGGTTCGAATCCCTCCCTCTCCGCCATGCAAACGAAAGCGGCTCCCGCAAGGGGGCCGTTTTTCACTCCTCCTTCCCGTACCGTTCGCGGAACTCAGTGGTTCATCGCGCCGTTGTGGCAAGGCGCGAGAAGGGAGTTGTAGCACCCGCTACACGAGCGCCGAGCAACGCCGTCCACAGCGGCGCGATGAACCACCCTCCGGGCGCTGTTGTGCACCTCGCCGGCGGTGTTGCGCTCGCTTGACGTGAGCCCGCCACGGCGGCGCTCGCGCGCCTTGCCGGCAAGGCGCACAACAGCGCTGAGCGCCGCGAACGGTACGGGAAGGAGGAGTTGTGCATCACGATGGGGTTTCGAACCCCCGGAATAGACAATTCGGGTTCGACGACCGCCTTCCCCCCTTCCATTGCCCTTCATTTCGGGATTGCCGTTGCGAGCGCATTTTGCTACTTACTAGGGTGCCCG
>SLLM01000197.1 GCA_007134055.1 Ectothiorhodospiraceae bacterium
ACCGCCGGCACGTCCAGTCGGCGGCCATCGGTGTAGACGTGGGATCCTTCGGCGCCCTTGGTGACCACCAGCCCCTGGGTGCGGCGGGCGATCTCGCCGATGGGTTCGCCGATGCGCTCCTCCAGCAGGCGCGACTCGTAGTCGTTTACCGCCACCCAGCTCGCCTGATCCACCATGGTTGCCAGTTCCTCGCCATTGAACAGCGGCAGTCCCTGGCCCGGGTCGAAGACAAAGGGAATGCCCGCCTCGTGGAACTGGCGCGCGTGCTGGAGCATGCCGTCCCGGCCGTTGGGGGCCACGATGCCGATGCGGGCGTCGGCGTCCACGGGGATGTCGATGATATGGGCCTGTGCCATCGCGCCCGGGTGGAACGCGGTGATCTGGTTGTCGTCCAGGTCGGTGGTGATGTAGGCCTGGGCCGTGTAGTGGTAGTCAAGCACCCGCACGTACCGCTGGGATATGCCCCACTTGTCCATCCAGTCGGCATAGTCGTTGAAGTCCGCGCCGGCGGTGGCGACCGGGAGCGGATTGCCGCCCAGCAGCTTGAGGTTGTAGGCGATGTTGCCGGCGCAGCCGCCGTATTCCTTGCGCAGGTCCTCCACCAGGAACGAGACGTTGAGGATGTGGACCTGTTCGGGCAGTACGTGGTGCTTGAAGCGGTCCCGGAAAACCATGATCGTGTCGTAGGCGAGGGAACCGCTGATCAATGCCGTCATTTCGCTCTCCGTGTTGCGGTGGATGTGTCGGTGGTCCGGTTGTCTCCCGGGCGCCAGGCAAGGTCCAGTTCCCTGGCCGCCCGGACTTCGTCCAGGCGGCGTACCGGCATGGCGTACGGCGCCCCCTTCAGTCGGTCTATGTCGTCGATGCCCTCCTGCCGGATCGCCACCATGGCGGCGACGAAACCGTCCAGTTCCTCCCGGGTCTCGGTCTCCGTCGGCTCGATCAGCAGGCATTCGGGGACCAGCAACGGGAAGTAGGCCGTGGGCGCGTGATAGCCGTAATCGAGCAGCCGCTTGGCCACATCCATGGCGGTGATCCCGTGTTCCCTGGCCTCGCGGCGAAAGCTGATGATGAATTCGTGGCTGGCGCGCCGGTTGCGGAACCAGACCTGGAACCCTTCCTGCCGCAGGCGGGTCATCAGGTAATTGGCGTTCAGCGTCGCGAACTCCGCGACCCGGGACATGCCCTCGCGCCCCAGCATGCGGGCGTAGACGTAAGCACGCAACAGCACGCCGGCGTTGCCCATGAAGGCTGACAACCGGCCGATGCTCCGGGGCCTGTCGGCTTCCGTCACCCAGTGGTATTCGCCGCTTTCGTCCCTGCCGACCACCGGCAGCGGCATGAACGGCAGCAGCCGTTCCCCCACGCCGATGGCGCCCGCGCCGGGGCCGCCACCGCCGTGGGGCGTGGAGAAGGTCTTGTGCAGGTTGATGTGGATGACGTCGAATCCCATGTCGCCGGGACGGACCTTGCCCAGGATCGCGTTGAGATTGGCACCGTCGTAGTAGAGCAGCCCGCCGGCCTGGTGTACCACGTCGGCCATCTCGCTGATGCGCCGCTCGAATACCCCCAGGGTGGACGGATTGGTCAGCATGATGCCGGCGGTGGCGGGTCCGACCGCCTCGCGCAGGGCCTGCATGTCCACGTCCCCGTCACTGTCGGTGGGGATCTCCCGTACCCGGAAACCGCACATGACCGCAGTGGCGGGGTTGGTGCCATGGGCGGCATCCGGCACCAGGATCTCGGTTCGCGCGTCGTCGTTGCGGGCGCGGTGGTAGGCGCGGATCATGGCGACGCCGGCGAACTCTCCCTGGGCGCCGGCCATGGGCGTGAGGCTTACGCCGGCCAGGCCCGTGACCTCCGCCAGCATGTCCTGCAACTCCCAGAGGCACGCCATGAAGCCCTGGCCACAGCGGGTCGGGGCCCACGGGTGGCGATCAAGGAAGCCGGGCAGCAGGGCCAGGCTGTTGCTGGCCCTGGGGTTGTATTTCATCGTGCACGACCCCAGCGGATAGAAGTGGGTATCGATGGAAAAGTTGCGCTGGGACAGACGCGTATAATGCCGGACCACCTGCAGTTCCGAGACTTCCGGAAGCCCCGGTGCCTCCTGTCGCAGGAATGCGGCGGGAATGCCGTCCGGTGCCGGCAGGTGTCCGGGCGCCTGGGCCGTCGCACGACGTCCGGGGCTGCCCTGTTCGAATATCAGCGCGTCATTGCCCATGGTGTAATTCCTCAAGTACCGCTCCCAGGGTCGCGGCGTAGTGCCGGATGTCCTCCGCGGTAATGACCTCGGTGGCACAGACCAGAACCTGATCCCGGTGCTGCGGGCTGTGCCCGCCCAGATCGTAGCCTCCCAGCAGCCCCCGATCGGCAAGGCGGTCGAGTATCGGCCCGGCGGGGCCTGGCATGCGGATTACCCGCTCGTGGAAGAACGGCCCCTCGTGCACGGTTTCCACGCCGGGAAGTTCGGTGAGCGCCGCGGTCAGCCGGGCGGTGTTGTGATGGCAGGCGAGGGCGACCTGTCGCAGCCCCTCGCCACCCAGCATCGCCATGTGGATGGTCGCGGCCGTCACCATCAGTCCCTGGTTGGTGCAGATGTTGGAGGTAGCCTTGGAGCGGCGGATGTGCTGCTCCCGCGCCTGCAGCGTCAGCGTGTAACCGGATCGCCCCTCCAGATCGACGGTACGGCCGATGATCCGTCCGGGCACTTGCCGCACATGTGCCTTGCGGGTACAGAGAAAGCCGAAGTAGGGGCCGCCCGATGACAGGGGGATCCCCAGCGGTTGGCCCTCGCCGCAGGCGATGTCCGCGCCCCGCGCGCCCCACATGCCTGGCGGCTTCAGCAGCGCCAGGGATACCGGGTTGACCACCGCGATCAGCAGGGCCCCCGCTGCGTGGGCGAGATCGGTGAGGGCGTCCACCGACTCCAGGCGGCCGAAGAAGTTGGGCTGCTGCACGACAACCGCCGCGACATCGCCGAACCCGTCGGCACTGTCCGCATCCAGTGCCCCGTCGGCCTCCGCGGCGGGGATCGCTTCCAGCTCGATGCCCTGGTTGGCGACGATCGCCTCCACTACCTGCCGGTAGACCGGATGCAGGGTGTCCGCAAGCAGAACCCGGCGTTCCCGCGCCTTGCGATTGGCCCGTACCGCCATGAGCACGGCCTCGGCCAGCGCCGATGCACCGTCGTACAGCGAAGCGTTCGACACCTCCATCGCCGTCAGGCCGGCCATCATGCTCTGGTACTCGTAGAGTAGCTGCAGGGTGCCCTGGCTGGCCTCCGCCTGGTATGGCGTGTAGGCGCTGTAGTACTCCCCGCGCGTGGTCAGCTCCCAGACCGCTGCCGGTATGTGGTGGCGGTAGGCGCCGGCGCCGAGAAAGCACAGCCCGGTTTCGTCCGCCGCAGCCCGCTCCCGCATCAACCGGCTGATCGCCTGTTCCGGAAGGCCATCCGGCAGGCGGTCCAGGGAAGCTCCCCGCAGCGCGTCGGGAATCTCGTCGAAGAGGGCGTTGATATCCGCCACGCCGATGGTATCGAGCATTCGGCGGACATCGTCCTCGGTATGCGGTATGAATGGCATGTCTCGACCGATCGGATTCAGTGACTGGACAGCCCCGCGTCGCTGCAGCCGCCGCGGCACGGGGCGGTACGATGACGGCTACGCCGTTGCCGGATCGCCGCTAGTCGGGTTCTTCCTCTTCAGTAATCATGTGTTCATAGTCGTCCCCGTCCATGAGTTCCTCGAGACTGTCCGGGTCCTCCGGGCGGATGCGCATGATCCAGCCCTCGCCGTACGGGTCGCCGTTGACCAGCTCCGGCTCCTCCGTCAGCCGGCTGTTGGAATCCACGATGACCCCGTCGACGGGTGCGTAGATGTCGGAGGCGGCTTTCACCGACTCCACTACCGCGCAGCCTTCGCCGGCCTGCACGATGCTGTCCACGGCAGGCGTCTCGACGAAGACCAGGTCTCCCAGAGATTCCTGTGCGTGGTCGGTGATACCGACGGTTACCGTGCCGTCCTCTTCCAGGCGAGCCCACTCATGGGTCGCCGTGTACCTCAGATCGCTCGGTACTTCGCTCATACTCTCCCCCGGTAACTTGGGCCCTGCCTTACAGACCAGCGTCGATCAGGATCCTACCTTGCCGCACGAAGGGCGGCTTGACCACCTGCACGGAGGTCTCGCCACCGCGCAGTAATGCCGTTGCGGTGCCCTGCGTTCCCGCGGGCAGGCGGGCGAGGGCGATGGAACGGCCCAGTGTCGGCGAGAAGCCGCCGCTGGTGACGCGTCCCTGGCCGCCGTCGGCGGTATGGATGACTACATCGCGGCGCAACATGCCGCGGCTGTGCAGGACCAGGCCCAGCAGGGTCTCCTCCGGGCCCCTGCGCCGTTCTTCAGCCAGTGCCTGCCGGCCAATGAAATCCCGCTCCTCCGGCGTCCATGCAACCGTCCAGCCCAGGCTGGTAGCGAGCGGCGACGTGTGCTCGTCCATGTCCTGCCCGTACAGGCACAGTCCCGCCTCCAGGCGCAGGCTGTCGCGGGCGCCGAGGCCGCACGGCACCACCTCCGCCTCCAGCAGATGATCCCACAGATCACCGGCCTGGCGCGCGGGCAGTATGATCTCGAAGCCGTCCTCGCCGGTATATCCGGTGCGGGCGACCAGCCAGTCGCCCAGCTCCATCCCGTGAAACGGCTTCATCTCGGCGAGCCGACGGGCGGTCAGGCCGTCCACGCATTCTCCAAGCAGGGTTTCCGCCCTCGGTCCCTGGACCGCCAGCATCGCAGCGTCGGTGCGCTCCCGGATGCGCAGGTCGAAATCGGCCGCCTGCCGTTGCATCCATTCCAGGTCACGTTCGCGGGTGGCGGCGTTGACCACCGTGCGGTAGCGGCCCTCGGAGAGGAAATAGATGATCAGGTCGTCGATGATCCCGCCGCTGTCGTTGAGCATGCAGCAATACATGGCCTGACCGGCGTGGACGAGGCGCTGCGGGTCGTTGGCCACCAGGCGCCGCAGAAAGGAGAGAGCGTGCGGGCCGGTGATATCCACCACCGTCATGTGGGAGACGTCAAACACGCCGGCATGCTCGCGCACGCGGCGATGTTCATCGAGCTGGGAGCCATAGTGCAGCGGCATGTCCCAGCCGGCGAACGGAACCAGCTTGGCTCCGGCCTGGCGGTGACGCTCGTGGAGAGCGGTCTGTCGCAGGGTGCTTCCCATCGGTGTCGTCATGCCTCACGATGTCTGTGCGGTTCGGGAGCCACGGCCTGCTGCGGCTTTCTGTGGAATAGCGTAGCCCGGCTCGTGCCGGGCGCCAATGGCCATGCCCACGGCAGCAGTTCCGGGGACTATATCGAGCCCGTCCGTCCAGTCCAAGCCCGCCGCCACACCGGCGCCGGGACACCGGCTGCGGGCAGGGCGGACTGCGGGGCACCCTGGTTTGCCCGAGGGCCGGCGTTTCGCATCCCGACCGGTGGACCGTTACCCGTTGCTGCGGAGGCCCCATGATCGTCAGTGCCGCACCCGAAGTCAGCTCGCTGCGTCAGGCCCTGCGCCGCGCGTATCGCACGGACGAAACGCGAATCACGCAGGATCTGCTGGAATCTGCGGCGACCACCCGGGAGCAGAAGGAACGCATCGAGGCGGAGGCGCGGGCACTGGTGCAGAATGTCCGCGATCAACGTGTTGCCAGCGGCGGCGTGGATGCCCTGCTGCACGAGTACGATCTCTCCAGCAAGGAAGGCGTGGTGCTCATGTGTCTGGCCGAGGCGCTGATGCGGGTTCCTGACGCCGACACCGCGGACCGCCTCATCCGCGACAAGATTGCCAGCGGCGACTGGGAATCGCACCTCGGCCACAGCCAGTCCCTGTTCGTCAACGCCTCCACCTGGGGGCTCATGCTGACCGGACGAGTGGTGCGCCTGGAGGAGCGTTCCGGCAGGGATCTGGGGCGGGTCATGCGGCGCATGGTGCAACGCAGTGGCGAGCCGGTGATCCGCCAGGCAGTCCGTCAGGCGATGCGCATCATGGGACGGCAGTTCGTGATCGGGCGCACCATCGACGAGGCGCTCCGGCGAGCCGGTGAGGACCGGGAGGCGGGCTACACGCACTCGTTCGACATGCTCGGGGAAGCCGCCCGCACCATGGCGGATGCCGATCGCTACTTCGACTCCTACCGCAACGCGATCCGGGCGATCGGCAACGCCAGCGGTGACGCCGACATGCATGCCTCGCCGGGAATTTCGGTGAAACTCTCGGCCCTGCACCCGCGCTACGAGTTCGGTCAGCGCGAGCGCATGCTGCCGCTGATGGTGGAACGCCTCGCGGAGCTTGCCCGGGAGGCGCGGGGAGCGGGAATCGGCCTGTGCGTGGATGCCGAGGAGGCGAACCGCCTGGACATCTCCCTGGACGTGATCGAGGCCATTGCCGCCATGGAAGAGCTGCGCGACTGGGACGGGTTCGGACTTGCGATCCAGGCCTACCAGAAGCGCTGCCATGCGCTGATCGACTGGCTCGCGGACATGGCGCGTCGCCACCGGCGGCGGCTCATGGTGCGGCTGGTCAAGGGTGCCTACTGGGACTCGGAGATCAAGGACAGCCAGGAACAGGGCTACCCGGACTACCCCGTGTTCACGCGCAAGGTGAACACCGATGTGTCCTATCTCGCCTGTGCCCGCAACCTCCTGCAGGCCCAGGACTGTATCTACCCGCAGTTCGCCACCCATAACGCCCACAGTGTCGCCTGGGTCCTGGAAATGGCCCGGGGCTGCCATTTCGAGTTCCAGCGGCTGCACGGCATGGGCGAGACGCTCTATGCCGGTCTGGTGCGTGAACGGGGCGTACCCTGCCGGATCTACGCGCCGGTCGGCAGTCACGAGGAACTGCTGCCGTACCTGGTACGCAGGCTGCTGGAGAACGGCGCCAACAGCTCGTTCGTCAACCGTATCCAGGACGACAGACTGCCCATAGGGGAGATGGTCGCCGACCCGGTGGAGCAGGTACGCGGGCTGGATTGCGTCCGTCATCCCCGCATCCCACTGCCGGCGGAGATCTACGGAGCCACGCGCCGCAATTCCCGGGGCGTGGACCTCACTGACTGGCTGCAGGTGGAACCGCTCGGCCGGGCCATGGCCGCGGCCGCGGAGCGGGGCTGGAAGGCGCCGCCACGTGTCGCCGGCCGGCGCATGGAGGGGGAATCCCGACCGGTGCTGGACCCCGCTGACCGCCGACGCCGGGTCGGTGAGGTGGTGTGGGCGACTCCGGAGCACGTGGACCAGGCCCTGGCCGCCGCGTGCGCGGCGGCGCCCGGCTGGGCAGGAACGCCGGCGGATGAGCGGGCGCGCTGCCTGGAGCGCATGGCCGACCTCATGGAAGCGCGCATGGCCGAGCTGATGGCCCTGTGCACGCGGGAGGCCGGCAAGGGACTGCAGGATGGCGTGGCGGAAGTGCGCGAGGCGGTGGATTTCTGCCGCTACTACGCCGCCCGGGCGCGGGCTGACTTTTCCGCTGCTGAGCCACTGCCCGGCCCCACCGGCGAGAGAAACGAGATCCGCCTTTGCGGGCGCGGCGTGTTCGTGTGCATCAGCCCCTGGAATTTTCCCCTGGCGATTTTCTGCGGGCAGGTCACCGCCGCGCTTGCCGCCGGCAACGCCGTGCTCGCCAAGCCGGCGGAGCAATCCACCCTGATCGGGCACCGGGCGGTGGAGCTGCTGCACGAAGCCGGCGTGCCGGGCGACGTGCTGCAACTGCTGCCGGGGGACGGCGAGGTCGGCGCTGCGCTGGTGGCCGATGAGCGCATCGATGGCGTCGCCTTCACCGGTTCCGTGGAAACCGCACGGCGGATCAACCGGACACTCGCCGGGCGCAACGGTCCGATCATTCCCTTGATCGCGGAGACCGGCGGCCAGAACGCCATGATCGCCGATTCCACCGCGCTGCCGGAGCAGCTGGTGGCGGATGTGATTACCTCGGCGTTCCAGAGTGCCGGGCAACGCTGTTCGGCGCTGCGGGTGCTGTACGTGCAGGAGGATGTGGCCGAGCACGTCCTGCGCATGCTCGCCGGTGCCATGGACGACCTTGTCGTGGACGATCCGGCATGGCTGTCCACCGACGTCGGTCCGGTCATCGACGGCGAAGCCCGCTCCGCATTGCTGGAGCATATCGGCAGCATGCGCCGGCGGGCAAAGCGGGTGATCGGCGAAGCGCCACTGGGCGCGAACACGGTCCACGGCACCTTTGTCGCCCCGATCGCCTTCGAGATCGGTGGCATCGAGGAGCTGGACGGCGAGGTGTTCGGTCCGGTGCTGCACGTGGTCCGCTATCGGGCGCGGGATCTGGATGCGGTGCTCGAAGCCATCAATGCCACCGGCTTCGGCCTTACTCTCGGCGTCCACACGCGGATCGATTCGCTGGCCGAGTATATTGCGGACCGGGTGAAGGTAGGCAACTGTTACATCAACCGCAACCAGATCGGCGCGGTGGTCGGTGTCCAGCCCTTCGGCGGCGAGGGGCTGTCGGGCACCGGGCCCAAGGCGGGCGGGCCGCGCTATCTGCACCGCTTCGCCACGGAACGGGTGATCACCATCGATACCACCGCCGCGGGGGGGAACGCATCGTTGTTCGCCATGGGCGACGAGGCGGACGATCCGGCCCGGGCCGCACCCCGGGAATAGGCAGCGACGTCCCGCATCGGTGCTTCACGGATTGTCGCGCCACCACAGTGCGGACGCGCATCCGGACCTGGCGATCCCGCGCGGGAGCGAGTGGCAGGTGCGGGCGCCGGCGGATGTCAGAAGTCCATGTCGTCCCAGTCCAGGTCGTCGAACGGGTCGTCGTCCGGTTCCGGCGGGTCACCATCGAACACGTGGCTGGTCCGGAACTGCCGGTAGGCGGAGCGGGTGAACACGTACTCATCCAGTGCCGCCTCGCTGCGGAAGCGGGCGGCCTGGTCCAGATTCGCCCGGGTATTGACCAGGTCCAGGGCGTAGAGTGGCGCGGCGACGGTCCAGCCAACGTAGGTGACCACGTTCGTGGCCATGGCGACGGGAATGTTGTTCACGTCCCGGGTGTTTGACGGACCGAGGCCGGGGAGAACCAGGTAGGCTCCCTCCGGGCTGCCCCAACCGGCGAGGGTCTGGCCAAAATCCCGGTTGCGGGGTTCCAGGCCCATCCGCGTGGCGACGTCGAAGAGGCCCAGCAGGCCGACGGTGGAATTGACGAAGAAGCGTACCGTCCCCTCCACCGTTTCATCCCAGCGCCCCTGCAGGGCGCTGTTCACCACAACGCCGGGATAGGACGCGTTGCTGAAGAAGTTGGTGACGCCGGTGCGTACGAAGCGGGGTGTCACGGCTACGTAGGCATCGGCGGCAGGCCTCGCCACGTAGGTGTCCAGGGTCTCGTTGAATACGTAGATCCGCCGGTTGGTCTGCTCCAGCGGGTCGTAGGTCTCCGGGTCGGGAGCCGGCGGCGCGGAGGCACAGCCAGCTACCAGGCAGGCCAGCAGCAGTAGTACGCCCATGGGCCATCCGCCTGCCATGGTCAGGGCCCGGGCTCCGCGCTCAGGCCGGCCAGCTGCGGGCCGGAAGCCTCGGGAAGGCCACGGGCGGCCCAGGCGAAGCCGAACCGCTGCAGCCGGTCGCTGCCGACGCTGAGGTTGCAGGCGGCAATGATGGCGCGCAGCCGCCGGCGACTGATCTTCACCTCCCGGGAATCGGAGAATCCCGGATTGCGCCGGATGTTGCGCAGGGTATAGAGGGCCATGCCAACCGCCCAGCTGCAGAACCGCCGGATCCCACGGTGACGGCGCGGAATGAGCTGGGTGTAGTGCAGCGCCTGGTGCAGGTGAAAGTGGGCCACGGCGACCAGGTCAAGCAGCCCCGCCCGAAACGCGGGATCCTGGTGCCACGCCGCATCCGGCGACAGGTCGCAGCCGCGGTCGCGAAAGACATCCCTCGGCAGCCAGCAGATCCCCCGCTGACGGTCATCCCAGATGTCCTTGAGGATATTGGTCATCTGCAACCCCTGACCGAAGCCGGGCGCGAGGTGCAGCAGCTCCGCCTTGCGGGCATCGATATCGTCATCGAGCTGACAGAACAGGTTGGTTAGAAACTCGCCAACCACACCTGCCACTACGTAGCAGTACTGCCGGAGACAGGCGCGGTCGGGAAGACCTCCAGGATGCTTGAGGTGCTCAAAGCGTCGCATGCCCTCGCACATGATTCCCATGCAACGGCGCAATTCCCGTCGCTGGGATTCCGGGAGACCGCGGTAGACCGCCAGGATCTCGGGCATCGTGCCGAGCAGGTCACGTTCGGTGGTCGCCGGAATGGCTGCAGCGGCGAGCAGGTTCGCGGCGAAGTGCGCTGCCGGGATCTCCCCGTCCAGCATCCGCAGGAGCGCAT
This sequence comes from Ectothiorhodospiraceae bacterium, assembly GCA_007134055.1. Classification (GTDB taxonomy): domain Bacteria; phylum Pseudomonadota; class Gammaproteobacteria; order Nitrococcales; family Aquisalimonadaceae; genus Natronocella. Next base: position 10,399 of record SLLM01000197.1, read on the forward strand.
CGTAGTGTTCGGCCTTGTCGGCTGGTGACAGGCGGGCGCTGTCCTCGATGGTGTCGGCCGTGCGGCACAGGAGATAGGCGTTGGTGATGCCCGGGCGCAGCGTCTGGGGCAACTGAGGGATTGTCAGGGCGAAGGTGCGGCTTACACCGGGCAGTATCCCTTCCTGCTGGCTCTGCGGATCGGCCGATGGCAAGGGGAAGCTTGCCGGCATTCGCTGGTCTCCCATGATGGATGGCGTCGCTGGTGCCCGGCCATGTCGCAGACGTTGGCTCCGGGAGAGGATCGCCGCCAAAGTCCGGCAGTATACCGATCAGCGACGTTGCGGGCCATCCGGGTTGCGGGCGGGCCGGTGGCGGTTGAAGGCAATGCGTATCGTGCCGGCTTCTTCGACGGACAGGGTGGCGTCGTTCGCCGCGAGGAGGCGCCGGCACAGGGTGAGCACGAGCCCGGTGACAGCTTCCCTGGAATCGAGCCGGGTATCCCCCTGGGGAGCGAACAGGAGCAGCAGATCGGATTCGTCACACCGCTCCTCCACCTTCCACCCATGGGTATCCAGGCGGGATCGCCGCATGATTTCCAGCAGATGACGGAACATGGTGTCCATGTGTCCGGCGTCGGCGATGATCTCCCCGGAGACGCAATCGAGGCCCGCAAGCGGACAGCCCGTGGCGGCAACCGCTGCCGCCAGCGGTTCGCGCAGCGGCAGCGGTCTGGGCCGTGCCTCCTCGGGAGCATACGCGATGCTCGACAGGGCACGCTGCAGGGCCCGTAGCTGTTCGCTGTCCACTTCCCCCCGGTGTTCCAGTGTCTGCAGAGGGAGCTCCAGCCCCCTGGCCGCAAGACCAGCCATCTCCAGGAGGTCCTGCTGGCTCTCGCGCAGACGTTCCGCTGCCGAGCGCAGGCGTTCCTGGCTGGCGGCCCGTTCGCTGATGTCCGAGAACACCACGACCGCTCCCTGTACTTCGTCGCCCTGCAGGATCGGCGCACAGATGTACTCGGCGGGGAAACGGCTGCCGTCCTTGCGGTAGAACAGCTCGCCACTTGCGGAATGCACCCTGCCGGTTCGCAGGGTACGCTCCGTGGGACATTCCCTTTGCAGACAGGTGCCATCGCTTGTGCGGCCGTGATGGATCAGGTCGTGCAGGTCCCGGCCATGGAGCTCCTGGGCGGTGTAACCGAGTAGTTCTTCGGTGGCGCGGTTGCAGTAGCGCAGCCGGCCACAGGTGTCCAGTTCGTAGATGCCTTCCGCCGCCGCGTCGAGGATGATGCGCTGCTGGGTGCTGAGCCGTTGCAGTTCGGAGACGTCGGCGAAGATCACCACCACGCCCTCCGTGGCGCCTCCCTCGATGACCGGTGCGCAGGTATAGTCCACCGGCAACAGGACATCGTCGGACCTCCGGAAGCACTCGTCCTTGGCCTGGAGGCTGATGTTCTCGCGCAGACTGCGCAACACGGCCCACCCGTCCGGATCCGTGTCCGGGGGCATCAGCCGCCGGATGTCCATGCCGTCGAAGGCCGAGGGTTCATAACCCAGCAGGGCGGCGGCCGAGCGGTTGCTGAATGCCACCCGGCCGTCGCGGTCAAGCCGCAGGATGCCTTCGGCGGTCGCATTGAGTATCAGATCCTGCTGCCGGCTCATGCGGGCCAGGGATTGCTCCGCGCGCCGGCGATCGGAAATGTCCTGGATCTGGGTGGTAATGTAGCGTGGTTCGCCCCGATCTCCCCGGATCAGCGAACCGGTCACCAGCGCCCAGAGGAGTCCCCCGTCCTTGCGGAGGTAGCGCTTCTCCACCTGAAAGCGGTTGCGCTCCCCCTGCAGCATTTCCCGCACCACCGTCGGCGTCAGCTCCTGGTCCAGCGGATGGGTGAGGTCGCGGAAATGTACTTCGCGCAGTTCCTCGCCGGAGTACCCGAGGATCTCGCTCAGCGCTCGGTTGGCTTGCAGGCAGCGGCCGTTGTCGTGGGGGTCGAACAGGGCCATGCCCGTTGCCGCCGTCTCAAAGATGTCCCGGTAGAGGCGCTCGTTCCGCCGCAGCCGCCTGGTCGCGTTCCTGCGGCCGCTGATGTCGCGGGAGACCACCAGGACCTCGTCACTGACGTCCGGATCCCAGCGATGGGTGGATTCCAGCCATAGCAGGGTGCCACTCCTGTGGCGTACCGGGTAGGCGGAAGTGAAGGGCCGCCGCGCACTGAACCGGTCCTGCTGCCGGCGGCGGATCCGTGCGCGGAAACGGGAATCGACAAGACGGAATACGTCGTCCCCGATCAGTTCCGTCGGCGTGTAGCCCAGCACCGGTTCGCAAGAGGGTGATACCCAGGTTGTGCGGCCGTACGGGTCGTGCCTGGAGTAGATCTCCGGGCCGGGGACAACCAGGCTTTCCCATCTGCGCGTTGCCACATCGGTGTCACGCCGCGCCTGTTCCAGGGCGCGATACAGCCGTTCGTTCTCTGTTGATGCTTTCTCCAGGGCGTGCTGCCGTTGTCCGTCGAGCTGCTGCAGCCAGGCGGAGCGCCGGCGTTCCAGCAGCAGGAATGCGCCTACCGTCAAGGCTCCCGCGGCGGCGGCTACCACGCCTGGCCAGGAGGACGCGAACCAGGCAACCGTCAGCAGGCCCAGAACGCACGCGAGCAAGGTCGCCGGGGGCAACACCCGGGGGCTGAAGCGGCCCTGGTAACGCGGGGCATCCCTTTCCATGATCCGCATCCATTCCCGTAGCCGGCTCCGCCGGGGCGCCCGCATTCTCTGAGGCATTCCGGCTTCCTACGGGGCTGCCGTGTCATCCTGGCGACTGTCCTCGGCGTGCTCGAAGGAATCGAAGTGGCAGTGCCGCTCGATGACGCCATGCCGGCGGAAATCACGCCGTGCTGCGTCGATCATGCCGGGAGGTCCGCTCATGTAGACGTCGAACGCCTCCAGGTTCGGATAATCCTGCAGCAGCATGTTGTGCACCAGGCCGATGCGTCCATTCCAGGCGTCCTCGGGCCGAGGTTCCGACAGGCACGGCGTATAGTGGAAGTTCTCGTGCTGTTCCTGCCACGCCTGTAGCAGGTCATGGCGATAGAGATCCCGCCGCCCGCGCACCCCCCAGAAGAGATGGATGGAGCGCCGCAGTCCCGCCTCGAAGGCGTGTTCCAGCATGCTCTGCAACGGAGCCAGGCCGGTACCGCCGGCGATCATCAGTATAGGCCGATCCGACTCCTCCCGCAGGAGGAATGTGCCGTACGGACCGTCGAGGCGCAGCAGGGCCTTCTCCTGCATTTCCCCGAATACCCTTCCCGAGAACTCGCCACCCGGCAGGTGACGGACGTGAATCTCGAGGAAGTCGTCGCGGTGGGGCGGGTTGGCGAGAGAATACGCCCGCCGGCGGCCGTCGCGAAGGAGGATGTCGATGTACTGCCCGGGAAGGAACGGCAGTCGGTCCGCTGCCGGCAGCTTGAGATCGAGCTGCATCACGTCGTGCGCGAGGCGGTGCATGGCAGCAACCCGACAGGGCAGGCGGCGGGGCTCGATATCGCCGGCGTCGCGTACCTCGCGTACCTCGATCACCAGATCCCGCGCAGGCCGGGCGAGGCAGAACAGTGCCTGGCCCACGGTGTCTTCCCGTGGGTCCAGCGCCGGCGGCCGTTCCCCCCCGGGATAGGTGACGTCGCCCTCTACTACCTTGCCCATGCAGGTCGTGCAGGTGCCGCCCCGGCAGCTGTAGGGGATCGCCAATCCGGAGCGCAGCGCTCCGCTCAGCACCGATTCGTCGTCGCGGACGCTGAACCGGTGGCCTGATGGCTCGATCGTGACCTGATATTCCATCGAAGAACCTCGCAACCCCGTGTCCACCTGGCCGACTCCGGGGACGCCTGCATACACCCTCCGGCGCAGGAAGCCCTGCCACCACAGGCACCATCATACTAGTGTGTAGGCCTACAGATCACTGGCCATCGGCCGCATGGTGATGCACGGGCGGTCGGTCAGGGGGTGGTGTCGGCGTTGTCGATACCGAGTTCATCCCAGCGGGCGTCGACGCGCTGCCGTACGGCCTCGTCCATGCGAATGGGACGGCCCCATTCACGGGTGGTCTCGCCGGACCACTTGGCGGTGGCGTCGAAGCCGATCTTGGAGCCCAGGCCGGAGACCGGAGAGGCGAAATCCAGGTAGTCGATCGGCGTATTGTCGATCATCACCGTGTCGCGTGCCGGATCCATGCGGGTGGTCATTGCCCAGATGACGTCTTCCCAGTCCCGGGCGTCGATGTCGTCGTCAGTGACGATCACGAACTTGGTGTACATGAATTGCCGCAGGAATGACCATACGCCCATCATCACCCGCTTTGCGTGTCCCGGATACTGCTTGCGCATGGTCACGACCGCCATGCGGTAGGAGCAGCCCTCCGGAGGCAAATAGAAGTCGACGATCTCCGGGAACTGCTTCTGCAGGATGGGAACGAATACCTCGTTGAGCGCGACGCCGAGGATGGCCGGCTCGTCCGGTGGCCGGCCGGTGTAGGTACTGTGGTAGATCGGATCCCGGCGATGGGTGATGCGCTCGATCGTGAACACCGGGAAGTGGTCCACCTCGTTGTAATAGCCGGTATGGTCGCCGAACGGACCCTCGGGCGCCATGTCGCCGGGATGGATGTGACCCTCCAGGATGATCTCGGCGCTGGCGGGTACCTGCAGGTCGGACCCGATGCACTGCACGAGCTCCGTCTTGCCGCCCCGCAGCAGTCCGGCAAAGGCGTATTCGGAGATCGTGTCGGGCACCGGTGTCACCGCCCCGAGGATGGTGGCCGGATCGGCCCCCAGAGCCACTGCCACGGGAAATGGTTCACCCGGCCTTGCCTGCTGCCATTCCCGGAAATCGAGGGCGCCGCCGCGGTGGGCAAGCCAGCGCATGATCACACGGTTACGGTCGATCACCTGTTGCCGGTAGATGCCCAGGTTCTGCCGTTCCTTGTGGGGGCCGCGGGTGGTGACCAGCGCCCAGGTGATCAGCGGTCCGGCATCGCCCGGCCAGCAGGTCTGTATCGGAAGACGCGAGAGGTCGACCTCGTCGCCCTCCAGCACCACGTCCTGGCAGGGAGCCCGGCGCACCTTCTTCGGCGTCATGTTGAGCACCTGGCGGAATACAGGGAGCTGCTCCCAGGCATCACGGAATCCCTTCGGCGGTTCGGGCTGGCGAAGAAACGCAAGCAGCTGGCCAATATCCCGCAGGGCGTCGATGTGCTCGGCTCCCATGCCCAGGGCGACACGTTCCGTGGTGCCGAACAGGTTCCCCAGCACCGGGATCCGGTGGCCTACCGGATTCTCGAACAGCAGGGCAGGCCCCCCGCGACGCAGAGTGCGGTCGCAGATCTCGGTCATCTCCAGGTGCGGATCCACTGGCGCGCTCACGCGTTGCAGGCTGCCCCTGGCTTCCAGCTGGCCGATGAAATCACGCAGGTCCCGGTATCGCATGTTCGTCCTGTCCGTCCGCCGTCGGGGGATGCCATTCTCCCGTCCGGGGCAGTGGCGCACAACCGGCGGCAATGGATTCGTTGTCCGGGTCGCACGACTATATTCCTTCAAGGGGGTGGCGGCCTGTGAGATCCAGCCATCCCCTGCGCAACGGCAGGCTGGTACGAAGGAGGCGTGACATGAATGATCTGGTTGCGATACTGAGGCGGGGAATGGTTTCCCTGGCGGTGTGTGGTGGCATGGCGGCGCCGGGATCGGTGCTTGCGGTTGAACCGCTTGCCGGCAGCGAAATCGTCGAGCGCATCGCGGGCAATACGATCGTCGGACACACCGCCGACGGCGAATATTTCCTGGAATACTACGCCGAGGACGAGGAGGTGCGTGCCGATGGGCATACCGGTATCTGGTTCGTCAACGGCGATGAGTTCTGCCTCAGTTTCGGCCGCGGTGTAGCCTGCCACGAGGTAACCATTGGTGCGCAGAATTTCGTTGTCCTGTCCCGGGCGGGGGAGCTGCGTCGCACGGGTATCCTCATCGAAGGCAATCCAAACGAGCTCTGAACACTGGCGGGATCTGCCAGTCGCCCGGTGCCGGAGCATCCGGGCGACCGGAGTCGCACCGGGCGATCACCAGTATGGTCGCCCGGGTCCCCATCGCCAGTGGCGAAGCCGTGGCAATGCTTCCCGGACGGTCAGCGCATGGAGCGCAGTCGGCGACGCAGCAGCAGGCGGTGGCCCAGGGGGGCAGGGGTCTCGACGGGGATCGTTCGCTCGTCGGGGATGGTGCGCCACAGCCCGGGGTGGCCTGCGGTCGCCGTGGGCTGCAGGGCGGCAAGCCGGGCGATCCGTTCGCCCGTCGGCGGATGGGTGTGCAGCCAGCGTAACCGGGTGGGGCGGCGGTAGCCGAACAGGCTCTCCAGCCAGCTTCCCTGGTAGCGCTCCAGTGTAGCCAGTGCCGAGGCGAGTCCGCCGGGGTCTCCGGTGAGGGCCGCCGCCTCCATGTCGGCGGCGAACTCCCGGTTCCTCGACAGGGACAGCTGCAGCAGCGTACTGAAGGTGGGGGCGAAGATGAGCAGTGCGATGGTGGCGACCGGAACCTGCAGCTCCCCGGCGGCGATCCACGGCAGCATGGCCAGCAGCATGAGCTGCCCCGCCGTGGCGGCAAGGACGGTGAGCTCCGTCACCATGGCGGCCATGGACATCACCCAGGTGTCGTTGTGCCGCAGGTGGCTGACTTCGTGAGCCAGTACCCCCGTCAGCTCACGCCGGTCGAGCCGCCGCAACAGACCGTCCGTGACGGCAATGCCACCGTCACGGGTATCGCCCACGGCGAATGCATTGAGCTGCACGGACGGCACGTAGAACAGCGCCGGCGGACAGCGGATACCGGCGCGTCGGTACAGTACGTCGAGCATCGCATAGAGAACCGGCGCCTGCCGCCTGCGCAGCAGGCCGGCGCCCTGCATGCCCAGCAGGGTGCGCGCGGGCAGACGACGGGAGAAGGCCACCATCAGGCAGGCGAGAACCAGCGCCCAGAGCACGCCGGTGCCGCCGGCGATGATCCAGCCGATCAGCCCCAGCACCATGAGCAGCCCGAGGATGATCAGCGCCGCCCGCAGCCAGTTCTCCAGGCGCATCCGCAGCAGATTGTCCGTCTCCACCGTCTTTTTCATGGGATCAGATGGAATTCGTCGTTCACTGTTCCGCGTCCGTACCCAGGAATATGGCCGAACCGGCCGGAGTCAATGCCGTGGCGACAGCGGCAACTGCCCGCAAGGCTGATAGGGCGGGCTCCAGATGCAGGGGACCCGACGGGGAGCGTCGGGGTTCTTCACTGCATCGGTTATTGTACCCGGTAACCCGGTCAGGACGGCCCGACAATCCGGTCCATGTCAAACTCGGCGATCACCGGTGCATGGTCGGACGGACGTTCCCGGCGGCGGGGCTCGATGTCCACCCGTGAGGCGGTGCAGACATCACGCATGGCGGGGCTGGCCAGGATGAGGTCGATGCGCAGTCCGCGGTTGCGACGGAAGTTGTTCATGCGGTAGTCCCACCAGGAAAACACGCCCTCCTCCTGCGGGAACAGCCGGAAGGTGTCGGTGAGGCCCAGTTCCAGGAGGCCGTTCAGGGCCGCGTGCTCGGGCTCGCTGAACAGCACCTTGCCGCGCCATTCCTCCGGGTCGTGTACGTCGGCGTCACGGGGGGCGATATTGAAGTCGCCGACCACCACAAGGCGCGGATGCGAATTCAGTTCCGCCTGCAGCCAGGCATGCAGCTTCTCCAGCCAGTCCAGCTTATAGGCGTACTTGTCCGAGCCGACTTCCGAGCCATTGGGGACGTACAGGTTGATGAACCGCAGTCCGTCCACGGTCGCTGCGAGCACACGGCGCTGGGGATCGTCGAGGCCGGGGAGGTCCGTGACCGGGTCGTGGAGGCTCTCCCGGGCAAGCAGGGCAACGCCATTGTAGGTCTTCTGTCCCGCATGGAGCGCGTGGTAGCCGGCCTCGCGGACGGCATCCCGGGGGAAGTTCTCGTCCGTCAGCTTGGTTTCCTGCAGGCCGAGTATGTCCGGCTGCTCGCGCTCCAGCCAGTCCAGCACCTGGGGCAGGCGTACCTTGAGGGAGTTCACGTTCCAGGAGGCGACCTTCATTCCCGCTCCTCCCGTTCCAGGTTGCGACGGATCCGCTCCGCCAGCATCAGCAGTTCTTCCGGATCCGCTTTCTCCTTGCCGTGGCTGCGCCAGTCCTGGCCCCGCCAGCGGGGGATGACGTGCTGGTGGTAATGAAAGATGGTCTGGCCCGCCGCGGCACCGTTGAACTGGGTCAGGGCGATGCCGTCGGGCTGCAGGGTTGCCTGCGCCGCGCGGGCGATGAGCTGGGTGGTTTCGGCGCAGGCGGTCAGTAGATCCGTCGGCATGGCCATCAGGTTCTCGTGGTGCTCGGTGGGAAGGACCAGGCAGTGCCCCCGGGACGAGGGAAAGGCGTCCAGGATTGCCAGCACCCGATCGCTTCTCATGACCACGGCGGCGGGCATGTCGCCATTGACAATACGGCAGAAAATGCAGTCCGCCTGGTGTTGCGTTACCGGCATGTGGTGTCTCCCGTGCTTCTTGCGGCCGGCACCGTCAGGCGGCGAGGCCGGAATGGCGCAGCAGCGCGTCGATCGTGGGTCTGCGGCCGCGGAAGGAGACGTACAGGTCCATGAGGTCCTCGGAACCGCCTTTCTCGAGTATGTGGCCCAGGAACGCGCGCCCGGCTTCTTCACTGAATACCCCTTCCTCCTCGAAGCGGGAATAGGCATCCGCGGACAGCACTTCCGCCCACTTGTAGCTGTAGTAGCCTGCCGCGTAACCGCCGGCGAAGATGTGGCCGAAGCTGTTCGGGAAGCGATGCCATTCCGGCGGCGGCATGACCGATACCCGCTCCCTGACCTCTTCCAGTATTTCCCGGATCCTGCCGCCCCGCTGCGGGTCGTACTCCAGGTGCAGGCGGAAGTCGAACAAGCTGAACTCGAGCTGCCGCACCATCTGCATGGCGCTCTGGAAGGTTCTGGCGGCGCGCATGCGCTGATACAGGTCCTCCGGTAGCGGGGCGCCGGTCTCGTGGTGCGCCGCGAACAGATTCAGCGCCTCCCGTTCCCAGCACCAGTTTTCCATGAACTGGCTGGGCAGTTCCACCGCGTCCCAGGGCACTCCGTTGATGCCGGAAACCGGGGCGCAGTCCACCCGTGTCAGCATGTGGTGGAGGCCGTGACCGAACTCATGGAACAGCGTTTCCACTTCCGTGTGGGTGAGCAGGGCCGGACGGCCTCCGACCGGCGGGGTGAAATTGCAGGTCAGGTACGCAACCGGTACCTGCACTCCCGAGCCGGTTTCGCGGCGGACCCGGCACTCGTCCATCCACGCGCCGCCGCGCTTCTTCTGCCGGGTGTAGAGGTCGGTATAGAACTGTCCCCGAAGCGCGCCGCCCTGGTCGCGGATCTCGAAGAACTGCACGTCCGGGTGCCAGGTGTCCACCTCGGTGGTGCGTTCCCGGATGTGCACGCCATACAGGCGCGTCACCACCTGGAAGAGACCGGAGAGCACCTGGTCCACCGGGAAATACGGCCGGAGGTCTTCCTGGGAGAGCTGGTGGCGGGCCTCCCGCAGCTTTTCCGAGGCGTAGGGGACGTCCCAGGGTTCGAGGACGTCGAGCGCGAGTTCCTCCCGCGCGAACCGGCGCAGCGAATCCAGTTCCTCCCGGGCGCGCGGGCGCGCGCGCGCAGCGAGGTCGTCGAGGAACGCCGTCACCTGTTCGGTGGACTCGGCCATCTTGGTCGCCAGGGACAGCTCCGCGAAGTTGGCGAATCCGAGCAGCCCCGCCTGTTCGTGACGCAGCGAAAGAATCTCCTCCATTAGCGGCGTGTTATCCCACCTGCCGGCATGCGGGCCCTGATCCGAGGCACGCGTGCCGAAGGCTTCGTAGAGCTCACGGCGCAGGTCCCGGTCGTCGGCGTAGGCCAGTACGGCGAAGTAGCACGGGACGTCCAGGGTCAGCAGGTAGCCTGCTTCATTCCGCTGCTCCGCCGCCTGGCGGAGCATGTCCCGACTGGAGTCGGGAAGGCCCGCGAGGCGGGTGTCGTCGGGCAGCAGCTTGTGCCACGCGTTGGTGGCGTCGAGCACGTTCTCCGAGAATCTCGAGGAGAGTTCGGACAACCGCGCGACGATCTCCCGGAAGCGCTCCTTCCGCTGCGGGGGCAGATCCACCCCGCCCAGGCGGAAGTCCCGCAGGGCATTGATCACGCTGCGCTGCTGCGCCGGCTGGAGCTGCCCGAAGTCGTCGCGCTGGCGTACCGACTGGTAGGCGTGGAACAAGGCCTCGTTCTGCGATATCTCGGTGGCGTAGGCGGACAGTTTCGGCAGGCAGGCGTTGTAGGCGGCGCGCAGGGCGTCGTTGTTCATGACCGAGTTCAGGTGACTCACCGGCGACCATGCCTTGGCGAGGCGGTCGTTCATCGCTTCCAGCGGGCGCACAAGGGAGTCGTAGCTGTGCTCTGTGTCCTTCGTCAACAGCGCTTCCAGCCGTCGGCGGTTGTCCGCCAGCAATTCGTCAATAGCCGGCTCCACGTGCTCTGGCCGTATGGCACTGAATCGGGGCAGTTGATCGGTAGCAAGCAACGGGTTTGACATGGGGGTTTCCCCGGAAAGGGTGCGAGTGTCAGCCTGCGAATGTACCATGCATCGCAGGTCCGGGAGCTTTCCCGGGAGATGCGGGCGGTGCCGGCGCAAACCAAGTCCGGCGCGGGGCAGCCGCCCGCCAACGGTTGCGTGAGCATGGCAGAAGCGAATGAAGCAGGAATTCGACCTGGTTGCAGTCGGTGGTGGTAGCGGTGGTCTCGCCACCGCGCGGCGGGCGGCGCGGCACGGTGCAAGCGTGGCGGTGATCGAGGACGCCCGCCTGGGTGGCACCTGCGTCAATGTGGGCTGCGTGCCAAAGAAGGTGATGTGGAACGCCTCCCATGCCATGGACGTGGTGCAGCGGGCTGCGGATTTCGGCATCCGTGCCGGGCCGGCCACGCTGGACTGGCCGACCCTGAAGGCTCGTCGGGACGCCTACATCCAGCGCCTGAACGGCATCTATGCCGGCAATCTGGAGAAGGACGGGGTCGAGCTGATCCGGGGACGTGGACGGTTACTGGGCCCTGGCGAGCTGGGGGTTGAGGGGCGGCGCATCAAGGCGCGGCATATCGTGATTGCGACCGGCGGGAAACCCACCTGGCCGGAAATCCCCGGTGCGGCGCTTGGCATCGACTCCGATGGGTTCTTTGCCCTCGAGCGGCAGCCACATCGGGTCGCCGTGGTCGGCGCGGGA
>SLLM01000094.1 GCA_007134055.1 Ectothiorhodospiraceae bacterium
CCGCCGACGAACAGCTCGATGTCCGCCTCGCCGGCCCGTTCGGCCGCCTGGTCACCCACGGCCAGGGCCCGGGCAAGCTGGTCCGCGGACATCGCCGGAGCAACTGCAATGTTGTCCGTGCCGGCGGCAACCGGCTGTGAATAGACCCCGTCCATTGGCGGAACGGGTGCGGCGGTGCCCACGTCGACCACCTCCAGACGGGCGTTGAGATGGCGGGCGAGGACACTGATTGCCGCGCCACCGGCGGCGAAGTTGGCAACCATCTGGCCGGTCACTTCCTGCGGGAATGCCGAGATGTGCTCGGCGCAGACGCCGTGATCGGCAGCGAATACCGTGATCTGGACGTGGTCGACCCGTGGATGCGTGCGCCGCTGCTGGGCGGCGAGGTCCGCCGCCAGTTGCTCCAGGCGCCCCAGCGATCCGGGAGGTTTGGTGAGGGTCGCCTGGTGCCGGCGGGCGGCGGTGCGGAAGTCCGGGTCCGGTCTGGCCATGGGCGGAAAGGGCCGGGTCATTGTTGCTCCGTGCAGCGATGCGGCGGGATGCCCGGGCGGATGTTCGCCGCCGGCTGCCGGGCTGTCAAGGGCGACCATGGCCCGCCTGGCATCGTCCTGGCCATGGGCGTGAGAAGGTCCGCGGAAAGCCGGTAAGGTAAGCGGATGCTCACCTTTCTCGTGGTTGCCTTTGCGCTTCTTGTGGATCGTCTTGCCGGCGAGCCGGCCCGGGCGCATCCGCTGGTGGCCTTCGGCCGGTTCGCCGCACGTGTGCACGTGTGCCTGGAGCGGCGGGGCATGGCGGACACCCGTACCACCGGCGCGCTCGCCGTCCTGGGCCTGGCGGTGCTTCCGGCGCTGGCCGTGGCGCTCCTGGCGGCCAGTCTGCCGGCGCATGTCTGGCTCCTGCTCGAGGTGGCCGGCCTGTACCTGGCCTTGGCCCTGCGCAGCCTGGAGGAGCACGCCCGCGCCGTTGCCGTGCCACTGGCGGACGGAGACCTGATGGCTGCCCGCAAGGCCCTGGGCATGCTGGTCAGCCGGGATACGGAGCACCTGGACAGGGAGGGCGTCGCGGCCGCGGCCACGGAGTCGGTACTGGAGAATGGTGCCGACGCGGTCTTCGCGAGCCTGTTCTGGTACCTGCTGGCGGGCCTCCCCGGTGTGGTCCTGCACCGGCTCGTGAACACCCTTGACGCCATGTGGGGCTACCGTTCGACCCGCTACCGACGCTTTGGCTGGGCGGCGGCGCGCCTGGATGACGTCCTCAACCTGATCCCCGCGCGGTTGACGGGGCTGACATATGCCGCCTGTGGCCGGTTCCGCCCGGCGCTCGCCTGCTGGCGTCAACAGGGACGATACCGGGCCAGTCCGAATGCCGCTGTGGTAATGGCGTCGGGGGCCGGCGCCCTGGGGGTGAAGCTGCCGGGCGCGGGGCGTTACCGGGGCAGGCCGGTGGACCGGCCTCCTCTGGGCGCGGGCGTCCCGGCGACTGCCGCGACCGTGCGGCGGGCGGTGGCACTGGTTCGGCGTGGGGTGGTGCTCTGGCTGCTGGTGCTGCTGCTGGCGGGCGTGGCCTGGCAGGTACCGTTCGGTAGCCTTCCGGTTTGACGGCAATACTCGGCGCTGCTACGTTCCTTCGCTGGTGCGTGGTGCCCCGGGAGATTCCCTGAACCCGGGTTAAACGGGAAGTCGGTGGTGACGCGGCCCTCATGCCAGGGGCCCTTCCGAGTCCGACGCTGCCCCCGCAACGGTGATGGAGTCAACGGCGACCAACATACGCCACTGTGCTGCGGCATGGGAAGGCGGTCGACCAGGGGATGCCCGGCATCCCGCTCTTCAGCCCGTAGACCGGCCCGTACCGGAAAACCGAACGCCGCGGTGGGTGGTGTCGGGACGGTACGCCGCCCGCGAATCGATCCTGACCCAGCTGCACCCTCCCGGCGAACAGAGATAACGCACAACCAGGCCGTGCGGGTAGGCTCGGCCGGAGGGTTCAATGCATGACGTACCGCAGATTCCGCGGGGCCGTGGCCGTCGCGTGCCTGTTTCCCCTGACCGCCGTTGCCGACGAGGGGGCCGAACTCAACCCCCTGGTGATCACTCCGGCGCGGACGATCCAGACCGTGGACCAGAGCCTGTCGTCGGTTACCGTGATCGACCGCGAGGCTCTGGACCGCCAGCAGCCGCGCGAGTTCAGTGACATCCTTCGTGGCCGGCCCGGGGTGGATCTCACCACCAACGGGGCCTATGGCAAGAATACCAGCGTGTTTCTGCGGGGCACCGGCAGCGAGTCCACCATCCTGCTGATCAACGGCGTGCGGATTCGCTCCGCCACCACGGGCGGCGCCCCCTGGCAGTTCGTGCCGCCGCAGTTGCTGGATCGGGTGGAGATCGTGCGCGGACCGCGCAGCAGCGTTTACGGCGCCGACGCCGTGGGTGGGGTGATCCAGGGTTTCACCCCCGAAGGGGAAGGTCCGCCCACCGGCTGGATACAGGGGGGCGGCGGCTCCAACAGCAGCTACGAGCTCGGCGCGGGCGTCTCCGGCCGGGTCGACAACACTGCTTTCAGCCTGGCGGGGAATCACTTCGAGACCGACGGCATCGACATCCGCGAGGGTGAAGAGCGCAAGGGCTACGACAATACCGCCGGCATCGGCAGCGTGCGGCAGCATTTCGATAACGGTGCCAGCCTGGGCGTCACCGGTTTCCGCGCCGCAGGCAACACGGAGTTCGATACCGGCGACACGGATTACGTCATCCAGACCATCGGCGCTTCCGGCGAGGTGCCGGTTACCGCGAACTGGTTTGCCGAGCTGATGGTGAGCGAGGGCCGCGACCGGAGCCTTACCGACGATGTCTCCCGCTTCGATACCCGGTCCCGCAATATCCGGGGAACCAACCGGATCTTCATCGGCAGTCATGAGCTGGTTGTCGGTGCGGACTATCTGGTGGATGACGTGACCAGTGACATCGACTTCGAGGAGGACAGCCGCGACAACACGGGCGTCTTCGGCCAGCTTTTCCTCGTATCCGGGCCATCCGACCTGCAGCTCGGTCTGCGCTGGGATGACAACGAGGCCTTTGGCGACCGGGTCACGGGTTCCGCTGCTGTCGGCCATGCAGTGGACGAATACCACCGGGTGCGTCTGAGTTACGGTACGGCATTCCGGGCGCCCTCTTTCAACGACCTCTATTTCCCGGGGTTCGGTAACCCCGACCTGTCCCCGGAACGGTCGCAGACGGCGGAGCTGGGGGTGCGCGGGCAGTACCGGGCTGTGTTCTGGGACGTGGCCGCATTCCAGACCCATGTTGACGAGCTGATCGCCTTCGATGCGGCCGCCGGGGCTCCGGGCAATGTCGAGCGCGCCCGCATTCAGGGTGTCGAGCTGGAGACCGGTCGCCTGACCGCGGATTGGGACCTGCGCGCCGCGGTCACCCTGCAGGATCCGCGGGACCGGGACACCGGTGCGCGACTGCCACGGCGTACCACCCGTTCCGCCCGGCTGGAGATCGAGCGCCGGATCGGCGCCTTCTCCCTCGGCGCGACCGGGATCGCCTCCGGCAACCGCTACAATGATGCCGGCAACACGGAGCGCCTGGCCGGGTTCGGCCTGCTCAACCTGCGCGCCGGCTGGGCCTTCGCCCGCAACTGGTCGGCCCGGCTTACCGTCGACAACGTCTTCGACCGGGAGTACGCCGTGGCCCAGTTCTTCGACGGCACGCCATACAACCAGACGGGGCGAACGGCATTTCTCAGTGTTCGTTACGGGCATCGGTGATGGTTCGCCTGCCGGGGATCCTGCTGGGCATCATGGTCGCCGGTGCCGCGGCCTGGCCCGGGCAGGCGCCGGCGGGCCCCGGCGCCGGCGAGCGCTGCGTGGTGGACGACCGCGATCGACAGGTCTGCCTGTCGGCCCCGGCGCGGCGGATCATCTCGCTGTCCCCGGGCGTCACCGAGCTGCTGTTCGCTGCCGGCGCCGGCGACCGGATCCAGGGCGCGGTGAACTTCAGCGACTACCCGGAGGCGGCCAGGGACATTCCCCGGGTGGGCAGCCACACGCGGGTGGACCTGGAAACCGTCCTTGCCATGGACCCGGACCTGGTGGTTGCCTGGGCCAGTGGAAACCCGGAGGATCAGGTCGCGCGACTGCTGGACCTGGGATTGACGGTCTACTACAGCGAACCGCGGCGCTTTGATGACGTGGTTTCGAGCGTGGCGCGGCTCGGCCGCCTGACCGGCACCGCGGATGCCGCTGCTGCCGCCAATACGCGATTCCTGGAGGCCATCGCCGCGCTCGAGGAGCGTTACGCTGATGCCGATCCGGTACGGGTCTTCTACCAGATCTGGGACGACCCCGTGATGACGGTCAACGATACCCACCTCATCGCCGAGGCCATCGCCCTGTGTGGCGGCAGGAACGTCTTTGGCGAGGTGGAGCGGCTGGTTCCGCGGCTCGACCGGGAATCGGTGCTGGCGGCGCAGCCGGAGGCCATCGTTGCCGGCGGCATGGGCGAGGACGATACCAGCTGGCTGGAGTCGTGGGAGCGCTTCGACGAGATGCCGGCGGTCCGTCGCGGCAATCTCTTCTTCGTGCCCCCGTCCACCATCCAGCGTCCGACGCCGCGGGTGGCCGAAGGCAGCCGGTTGTTGTGCGAACATCTGGAGACGGCCCGTGAACGGCGCTGACGGCGGATCCGCCCACCTGGGCGATCGGACTCGACCGGTGGCGCATCCAGCCGGAGGTGTGATGCCGCGCCTGCTACGCGTTCTGCTCCTGCTCGCCGGGATCGCCGTCGCCGCGATGGTGCTGGCCGTGGCGGTGGGCAGCGTCCGGGTGCCCCTGGCCGGACTCTGGGCGGTGCTCCTCGGGGAGGGGGAACCCCTGCATCGCGCACTGGTGCTTGAGCTGCGCCTGCCGAGGGTTCTCGCCGCCTTTGCGACCGGGGGGCTGCTGGCGGTAGCCGGTGCGCTGATGCAGGTGTTGCTGCGCAACCCCCTTGCCGATCCGTACGTGCTGGGCCTCTCGGGGGGGGCTGCGGTGGGTGCGCTGGGGGCGATGCTGATGGGTCTGGGAGCCGCGGCCATCTCCGGTTCCGCCTTCGCCGGTGCGCTGCTGTCCACCGTGATGGTGTTCGGCCTTGCGCACGGCACCGGGTCGTGGACCCCGACGCGGCTGCTGCTTACCGGCGTCGTGGTGGCGGCAGGATGGGGAGCCGTGACCACCTTCATGCTGGTGATCGGGCCCACGGAGCGCATCCCCGGGATGCTCTACTGGCTGATGGGAGACCTGGCCTATGCCCGTTCGCCCTGGCTGGCGCTCCTGGCCCTGGCCATCGCTGCGGCCATGGTGGTGCCGCTGGGGCGCAGTCTCAACGTGCTGGCCCGGGGACCGCTGCAGGCGGCAACCCTCGGTGTCGCCGTGCGTCCCCTGGAGTGGAGCGTCTACGTGGCCGCCAGTCTGCTCACCGCGGCGGCGGTGACCACCGCCGGCACCGTCGGCTTCGTTGGCCTGATCGTGCCACACATGCTGCGCCTGCTGTTCGGCAGCGACCAGCGCCTGATCCTGCCCGCCTCGGCGCTGGCGGGGGGTACGCTGCTGGTACTGGCCGATACCCTGGCGCGCACACTGGTGGCACCCGAACAACTGCCGGTGGGGGTCATCACGGCCCTGCTGGGCGTGCCCACGTTCCTGTTCCTGCTCTACCGGAGCCGGTGATGGTGGAACTGGCGGCACGCAATCTGGTGATCGACATCCCGGGGCGGCCCCCGGGAACGCCGCTTGACCTGGAAATCGCCGCTGGCCAGGTGTGGGGCGTGCTTGGCCCGAATGGCGTCGGCAAGACCACCCTGCTGCATACCCTGGCCGGTCTCAAGGCGCCCAGGGCCGGAGAGGTGCTTCTCAACGGCACGCCGTTGCCGCGCTTGCGGCGCCGGACCGTGGCGCGGCAGCTGGCGGTGGTTTTCCAGGAACGCCAGGACGGCTTTCCGGCTACGGTGCTGGAGACCGCGATGATCGGCCGCCATCCCTACCTGTCGCCGTGGGACGTGGAAACGGCGGAGGACGTGGGTCTGGCGCGGCAGGCACTGCAGCGTATGGAACTCGAGGGGCTGGATGATCGCCAGGTGGGCACGCTCTCCGGCGGCGAGCGGCAACGCCTGGCCGTTGCCACCGCCCTGACCCAGACTCCCCGCGTCTGGCTCGCCGATGAGCCCACCAATCATCTGGACCTGCACCACCAGGTTGCGGTGATGCGGCTGCTCGCGGAGCAGGCGGCGGCGGGGGCGACGGTGTTCATGTGCCTGCACGACGTCAACCTGGCGGCGCGCTGGTGCGACCGGCTGCTGCTGCTCTACCCGGACGGCAGGGCATGCTGGGGCGCGGCCGTCGACATGCTGGCGGTCGGGGCGCTGGCGCGTCTCTACGGCCAGCCACTGACCTCCGTCGTGGTGCAGGGTGTGCCGGTGTTCGTTCCCACGGAATCGAGGTCGTCATGAGCGCGGACCACGGTACCGGCATGGTTCGCGGCCGTGCGGCCGCGGCGC
>SLLM01000151.1 GCA_007134055.1 Ectothiorhodospiraceae bacterium
GGCCCATGTTCTGGGCGGTCGTGGTCCTCGCGCTCGGCAACCTGGCCGTGCTGCTGCTCTCCGGCCATCCCTGGGGCATCACCTTCGCATTCGGGCTCTGGGGGGCCAAACTGCTGCAGGGCGCAGGAGTGGACATGAGTCAGTTCACCTTCTGGACCTGGGACTATCCCTCCCTCGCCCTCGCCGACAGCGTCCTGGTCAACGTGACGTCGGTCACCAATTTCGGTCTTCTCCTCGGTGCCATGCTCGCCGCCGGAATGGCCGGGCGATTCAATCGGGCCGGCGGCGGCCGCATTCCGCCCGGCAGCCTGGCCGCGGCCGTGATCGGCGGGCTGCTGATGGGATACGGGGCGCGCCTGGCCTTCGGCTGCAATATCGGTGCGATGTTCAGCGGTGTCGCCTCGGCCAGCGTGCACGGCTGGATCTGGTTCGCAGCGGCATGGTTCGGCTCTCTTGCGGGGGTGCGGGCCAGACCGTGGTTCTCCCTCCGGAACGACTGACCATGAGCAGCACGAACGCACCACGGCCGACGGCCTACCGACGCTGGCGCGTGATCGCCGCACTGCTGCTGATCGGCGGACTGATCATGGCCGATCACCTCACCAGCCTGACCTTCCGCATGAATATGGGAGAGGGTGGTTTCGAGACGGTACTCACGCAACGCGAAAGCCAGACCAGCGCCTGCGCGCCCTGCGGCGCCCCCTGTCGCCCGGAGTCGGACTAGAGCCGGGAACGCGGCCTGCAGTCTCGGCATGCAACCCGACAATCTCCCCAGCGCCCACCGACAACGGACCCTGCGTACACCAGGCCCGTGCTGTCCTAGGTATTTCAACGTAGCGGATCGTCGCGGGGTCGATGCTATTCTCGTTTCGGAGAATCCCGGTCCGCCGGAGACCTTCCGCGCGGGAGCACAGTAGCGACCGGCATGGAGTGGAGCATGAAGGATACAGCCACCCCCAAGCGCCGTTTCTGGCTTGGCGGAAAACGTGAACCCGCGCAGGACACGTTTTTCCGGGAGGCCCTGGACGAGGCGCAATGGGCTCCCGGAGACGAATCCGGATGGGACAGCTGCTGGTATACGGGCATGCCGCGACCGGAAGTGTTTGAACGACTGGCTCCCGGCAAGTTCGTCAACCACATACCCGGGAACAATGCACTGACCGTCAAGAGCAGGCTCTACGAGACGCTCCACAGCGCCCGGAAACGCATGATCGAGCAGGAGGGCCCGGCGAGCCCCGAAGTCGAAAGGCTCTCCTTCTACCCACGCACCTTCGTCATGCCGCAGGATTATCACGCCCTGCAGCGTGCAGCCGCGGCGAACCCACGCAAGCGCTGGATTCGCAAGCCGAAGAATTCCGCGCGCGGCAAGGGGATCGAGGTCGTCCGCGATATCGGAACGGTGCCCGTCGGCGACCGCTGGATGGTCCAGGAGTACCTGGACAACCCGCATACCATCGACGGGCACAAGTACGTGTTGCGCCTCTACGTGTTGATCAGCTCGGTGGTACCGCTGCGGGCCTACTGGTTCCGGGAAGGATCCTGCAAACTCGCGTCCGCGGTCTATGACCTGGACGACCTGGCCAACCCCTACTCCCACCTTACCAACCCGGATGTCAATGCCACCAATGTGGACTCCGACACGCCGGTCGTCTTCCTGAGTCTGGCGACCTACCGCGCCTGGCTGCGTGAACAGGGCCATGACGACGCGAACCTGTTCCGGCGCCTCCAGGACCTGGTGACACTGACGGTCATCGCCAGCCGGGAAACGCTGGTGAAGCGCACCCGGGCGGTCAAGGCCGATACCAGCGGCTGCTACGAGTTGCTGGGCCTCGATTGCCTGGTGGACGACACCCTCAGGCCCTGGATCCTCGAGTGTAATCTGAGCCCCTCGCTGGAGGTCTGCGCCGCACCGCAGGATGGCGGTGATGTAGAGGCAGCGATGAAGCGCGCCCTGGTCGCCGACATGGTCAGCCTGGTGGGCATGAACCGGCCCACCCGGGAAACCAGGGATGCCGATCCGGAAGCTCGCATCCGGGCCGAAGCCGATGCGGAGCTGGCAAGAGCCGGCGGTTACGAGCGTATCTACCCGCCAGCGGAGGTGGAACGGTACCTTCCCTTCTTCCCCTTGCCCCGCCTGGAAGACATGGTGCTGGCGGATGCAGTCAACGGCTCCCCGGTCCCCCGGCCCCGGCTCCGCGCCAATGGCACCGAGGAGATCATCTCCGACCAGTCCCTGGCACTGTACAGGGAGGCCGACGGCGTCCTCTACTCCCCTACACCGGCCGCCGCCTGGGTCTGGCTGAACGCCACCGGCGGTGCCGACCCGGACGACATCGGACGGCAGCTGGCCGCTGCCCGGGAACAGGCCGGCCAGGGAAGCGGGCCAGCTCTCGAGTGGGAGAGCCGGCGAGAGGTCTGGGACATGCTCGCAGAGTGGGCTGAAGCCGGCCTCCTGCGTCAGACAGGAGCCGCGGATCCGGCCAGGGCATACGGCGCCGCCGATGCCGATCCGGACGCGGTAGCGCACGGCAGCGCAGAGGTTGCCCTGCAACTCGACGGCAACCGGCTGCGTGTGCTCCTGCCGCTCGAGGCCATCGCCGAGCGCGTCCGGCGATCCCTGGAGCCTTTCGTTACGACATCATCGCCCGGTGATGACTGCCCCGTGCTCCGGGTGCTCGAGTCGCAGCGGGGCTATGCCGTGTCCAGCGAGAACTGGCTGCTTCACTCCGGTCTAACCCTCGGTCAGCTCGTTCCGGCCCTGCTGCGTGCCCTGCTCCGCGCTCCCGGCAGCAGCAACCAGCCCGGCGCGGTGCTCGGGGGGATCATCGTCCCGCTTGAGGATGCATCGACGGAGATCACACCCGCGATCATGCTGGTCGAGGGCCCCGCCGGCATCTGGGATGCACTGGCGGTCGCCCTGGCAGAGAAGATGGGCAGCGGCCACTGTCGCGGTGTTACTCCCGCCGGGACCGACTTGGATCACGTATCGAGTCCGGGCCTACCCGCCAGAATCCCACAGGACCTCCCCGACGCCCTGAGTTACCTGGAACCACAGGCCGATGGCCAGGGATGCCCGACGCCGGTCCACACCTGGGGCAGCGATCAGCATGGCTACATGCTCCCGGCCAGCACTCACCTCCGGGGAAAGCGGTTCGAGGTGGTTGCCGTAATCAAACCGGCAGCCGCGCCGCCGGATAACGAGGAGGCTCCGGTCCTGCAGCGCGCGTCATCACAGGAAATCCTCGCCGGCATCCTGCCGTCCAGCTATGCGGCGGACGGCAACCCCCTGGGAGCGGAAACCGTACTTGCCTTCGCGGACTGGCTCGAGCGGCGTGCCCTGTTCAATGTCAGCATCGCCGACCCACAGACCGCACTCGACGAAATGCTGAAACTCTCGGCCAGCAGGGAGCCGGTCACCTGATCAGCCTTGCGACCTCGGTCCGGCTTTACCGGGAGAGCCGCAGCGCTCGTCCCGGATGGTAATCCGGACCGTCGCGCAGACGGTCCCCGTAGGAGCTGGCAGCCGGCGAGCCCGCGGGCCAGACGCCTGCGAACCACGCCTCCCAACCGGCAATGTCCCACCGTACCGGCACGGCCTCGCAGTATGCGTCGCCGACACGGGTTCCATACAGGCTGCCCGATGGTGACGGCGAGGTGCCGACCCGGGTCAGGATACCTCGTCGGTCGCCCCGGAAGTTCGGCATTCCGGCAGCACCGTTGTTGACCACGAGGCACCGCCGCCCGTCGACGGGGAGATCCTGCATGTAGGCCAGACAGGTGTGCGTGCAGGCAAGTATGTCGACGCCCGCCTCCCGGAACCAGCGTTCGATCCGCTCGGATCCGGAACCCGCCGGCGGCATGTTCTCCACGGCCAGCCCCCAGCCCGCGACCGAGTCCGGATCCCCGTGGATGACACCGATCCGCAGCCCGGCCACCTTCACCACCAGATGCGTCGGCAGGGCGGCCAGTCTCTCCCGCACATCCGGAAATCCTGCGGCGACACCCTGCAGCCGCGCCATGATCTGATTCGAGCATTCTACGGTCGCCCCGTCCACCCAGTCCGGATAGGCGCAGCCACAGCCGACTCCGGGCGATGGTTCTGCCAGTTCCAGCTCGACGTTCCCCGCCACGGCGTGACAGCCGGCAACTGCATCGTTGATGAGGCGGAAGCTCGACGGCTCCGCGTTGAACCAGTTGAAATCGCCATTGAATACAAGCATCGGCGCCGGCAGGCCCGCCGCCACCTCCTTCCGCGCCATTGCCTGGATGGAGCGCAGTGCATGCCCATTGCCGTACAGCCCGCCGATCACATAGAGGGTCTCCGCCGCAAGGCCGACGTCCGCCCGCAGATCCGCCGCGCGGGTGCGGTAGCCAAGCGGACAGGTACGCCCCGGATCACCCACCACGAACCTCCGGTCGCCGGGGCTTCACCCCCAAGGCAAAGCTCACGAAACCCGTGGCTAGTATGGCCAGTGTAATGACCAGCAATTTGCTGTAGCTGTGTGTCACCCCGGTAAGGCCACCGATCAGGTTCACGTACCCCGAAGTCTCGACGAAATACAGCGCGGAGCCGCCGACCGCGGCCGTGAAGGTGACGAAGAAGCTCCAGGGCCGCACATTGCGGCCGCCGAGAATGCAGAACGCGATCACCGGGGTCAGGAACAGCGCGGCCGTGCCGCTGACCGCCACGGCCGCGAAAAGGTCATCGGTGCCCAGGAACACCAGGGCGAGACCACCGATGCAGAACAGCAGCATGGCGATCCGCCCGTTCCGGGCCGAGCGCCCGGCCAGGCGCATGTCCATCACTGCGAGCTTGGAAGCACTGGAGAACGTCGAATCCATGGTCGAGGCCGCGGAAATCACCAGCGCCAGTCCCAGTACCAGCATGGCCGGGCTGCCGAGCAACCGCTCCAGGGTCGTGATCAACTCCTCCTCGCCGCTGCGATGCAGTCCGGCAAACACGCCCAGAAGGCCGAAGGCGAGAATGCAGAGTGCCGAAATCCAGAAGGCGTGCAGGAAGCTCCGCCGCGTGGTGGCGCGATCGGAGAGAAATCCACGATCCATCATGACCGGATCATGCATGGGATAGCTCAGGACCTGCAGCAATGCCACGATCAGTAGGATCCAGCCGGGGCTCCCGATGTCCGGACTGCTGGCGACGAGGGCCGCGGGTTCGAACAGCGGATGGGCGATCATCATCACGGTCAGCGCGGCGATCAGCACTCCCAGCAAGGCCATTTGCGCCACGTCCGTGCGCAGCGACGCGCGCAATCCCCCGCTCATCGAGTAGGCCAGGGTCACTCCGGCAACGGCAAGGATCGACCAGACATAGGCCTGGGAGCCCGCCACGCCGAAGACGATACCCACGACCAGCAGATTGGCGAATACCTCCGTGAGGAGTCGCATCGAGATGAGGAGGTTGAAACAGGCCGTACCCGCACGACCAAACCGTTCCCCCAGGAATCGCTGGATCGTATCAACGCCGTAGTGAAAACGAAGCCGGTCGATGATCAGCCAGCCGGTGAGGAAGGAGCCGTAATAGGCGGTATAGGCAAGCGCGCCGGCGATACCGAATGCGTAGCCGAGAATACCGGCATTCAGGAGCGAACGGGCAAAGATCCAGGTGGTGACCTGGGAAAAGGTCAGGGTCAGCACACCCGGCGCCGCACCGCTGTCGGTCCAGCCGCGGAAAAAGCCCTCGACAGTTCTCACCCGTGGGGCGACGGCGACGGTGACAATTGCCAGCACGGCGAGTATGGCAACGAGGCCGGTGACAGGCATCCCCTGCATGGACAGTCCCTCGGCTGCTCCGCGGGTTCGACGGGACCAGATCTTATGATCGGCATTACCGGCTGGCCAGTAGGTAATTTCCGCAGGGCAACGGCGGACCGGCGCCATTGCAAAAGCCACCGGCACGGGCAACCATGGCAACATGCGCGGCACACACACGGTGAGGACTGATGCCTGGACAGGTGGAGTTTTTTTTCGATTTCGTGAGTTCGGCCAGTTACCTGGCCTGGACCCAGCATGACCGCTTCCGCAGAGAAGCCGGGGCCGAGATCCTCTGGCGCCCGATGCTGCTCGGCGGCGTCATGAAGGCCAGCGGCAACACACCACCACCCAGTATCCCGGCAAAGCAGGCCTACCTGCGCAGGGACTTCCTGCGCTGGGCGCGCCACTATGGCGTGGAAATGCACCACCCCTCCCGTCATCCGGTCAACACCGTTACCGTGATGCGTGGTGCCGTGGCCTATCTGGACAGCCCGGTGTTCCCCGCCTACCTGAAGACCGTATTCGAGGGATTCTGGATCCGCGACCGGGATATCGAGGACCCGTCCGTGCTGGATGCGCTGGTGCAGGAGGCGGGCATCGACCCCGGGGAGTTCCGGACACTCGTGGATCGGCAGGACATCAAGGACCGGCTACGGGCGAACAGCGACGAGGCAGTGGCGCGCGGCGCCTTCGGCGCACCGACCTTTTTCGTCGACGGCGAGATGTACTTCGGCCAGGACAGGATGAACTTCGTGATCGAGACACTCCAGGCGCAGCCGGGGCGCAGGCCCGCCGGGGCGACGTGAACCCCACTCCCGCTCACAGGGCCAGGAAGGATGCGGACCGCGCATTGGCCTTCCCCCAGGCCCGGCTCATCATCTTCGCCAAGGCGCCGGTCCCGGGCCGGGTCAAGACCCGCCTGCGCCGGCGCCTCGGGGCAGCGGGCGCGGCACACATCTATAAACGCCTGTGTCAGGGCGTGATCGCAACCGCCGCCGCCAGCGCGACAGCACCTCTGGAACTGCACGCCAGCCCCGATCGCGCCCATCCCTGGCTGTGGGCCCGGGCCCGGGAATGGAATGCCCGGCTGCGTGTCCAGACTCCCGGTCACCTCGGGTCACGGATGGCGAACGCCCTCGCCGGGGCTCTGCAGGACGCGCCGTTCGCACTCATCGTCGGCGCGGATTGCGCCGGCCTGCGCGGAGAGACGATCCACCGTGCCTTCGCCGCCCTGGAAGGTGGCAGCGAGGTCGTTCTGACGCCTGCAGAGGACGGGGGCTACGCGCTGATCGGGATGCGCGGACAGGTGCGGTCGGCCGTCTTCTCGCGCGTACACTGGGGTAGCGACCGTGTCCTCTCCGAGACACACCGCAACGCCCGGCAGGCTGGCATCGGGATCACCGAGGTCGACTCCGCCTGGGACGTGGACTGCTGGCGGGATGTCAAGCGCTGGCGCCGCGAAGCGCGCAGGTCCATGCGCCCCTGACGGTCAGTCGCAGGCCCCGAGGCGTTCACCCTCGAAGTGCATCGTGATGTACAGCTCCCCCTGGCGGATGGAAAGAACACTCTCCATTGAGCCATCGACCCGGTCACCATGCAGGCTGATCGCATATTCCGAGCGCACGGTCCTGTCGTCGGCGACCGCGCAGTCGGTGGTAAAGGCGATTGCGCCGGGATCGTCGCGGATGATGTTCTTGCTGCAGCCTTCCGGCGCGTGACCGAGATCCAGGAAGGGGCCAGCCTCCACATCCTCCGGGGTGATGCACAGGGTATCGCTCTCCCGTTCAGCCGGGATATCGATGGGCCCCTCGAAGGTCGCCACCGTGTCGATCTGCCAGAGGCCGGGGTCCACATTGTAGCCGTCCGCCGCCACCTGCACGGCGAACAACGCCAGGAGCAGCCCCGTCGCCGGAAGAGCGATGGATCCGCGTCGAACTCGCATCATGTATGTACTCCTTGCCGGTTCTCGTAAGGACGCGTACTGAACCTGCCGCAGTGCCCGGGAGGCGCGCCTCTTCCCCCGCCACCCTCGTGGCCCGCGGACCGATTCATTGGGGACGCCACCTGCTTCACGGTGCGGGAGAGCCGACCACCAGGGTCCAGCGCCACCACCGCCGGGATGCCACCCGTCGCCATGTGATCGCATTCATTGGGTGGAGTACAACACACGTCGGCTGCGTTCTCACCCCGGGGTATCAGGCACCCGGAGATACTGCGTTGCGGATGCTGCACGAACAGGTGTCCACCGGCTGTCGACCCATGCCGGGAGCGCTAATTCCAGCGCACACGGGCGCGGCCGCGCAGGACCATCCGGTCTTCCACGGCCGCGGACAACTCCAGAACGCCTTCCCCCTCGCCGCGTTCGGCGAGGCGGGCTGTCGCCTCGACCACGTCCCCGACCCAGACCGGCGCGAGAAACTGGGACGAGAACTCCTCGACATAGGCTGACTCTCCAACCGCCTGCTCCAGGCAGCGTCCAACGATAGCCATGGTGAGCATGCCGTGCGCAAGCACCGCCTTGAGTCCCTGGGCCCGCGCAAACGGTTCGTCGAAATGGATGCGATTGAAGTCCCCCGAAGCCCCGGCGTACTTCACGAGCTGCGTCGTGGTGATTGGATCGGCAGTCAGCCGGACCACCTCGCCTTCCTCCAGCAGATTCATGTGCATGGCAATGGTTCCTCCAGCATGCCAGTCAGGCGCCCAGTGTGCCGGGCGCACGGTAGATGACGACGCGACGATTCGTAACCACCAGCTCTCCCGCGCCATCGTGGGCACGCAGTTCCTGGATGATAAATTCAAGTCTCCCGGAGCGACCTTCCTTTTCGGTGATGTCCACCAGGTGCATCTGGCAACGCAAAGCGTCGCCCGCCACCAGTCGGCGACGATTGATGAAGGCCTGCTCGCCGGCGAGTATCCGCCCCTCATCGAGGGGCACCAGCCATGGTTGCCGAGTCGGTGGCCGGAAGCTGGCGGCGAAGGTCGGCGGGGCCACCAGCGATGCGAAGCCCCTGGACTGCGCATATGGCTCGTCGTGGTAGAGCGGGTTGTCATCCCCGATCGCCTCGGCAAACCGTCGAATGGTACCCTTTTCCACCTCGACCTCGAACGGCGGCATCGCCGCCCCGATAAACGAGCGATCCACGGACATGAAGCCCTCCTCTCTCTTGTGCTCAGTCGTCTTGCAGGACAATCAACGCGTCCAGCGCAAACGGACACCCGGCATCACCGGCAACCACTGCCAGTGGGTTAATATCGATCTCGGCGATCATGTCGCGGTTGTGATCCGCGAACACGCTGAAGCGGGCCACCAGATCGGCCAGGCTGTCCAGGTCCACTGGCTGCGTACCACGCGCTCCCTGCAACAGGCTGATGCCGCGTAGCTCGCCGAGCATGCGCTTGGCCTCGGTCACGCCGAACGGCGGCAGACGCATGGCGAAATCCTGCATCACCTCGACGAAAACCCCACCCAAACCGACCATGACGACGGGACCGAACTCCGGGTCGGTGTTCACGCCGAGTATCAATTCCTGCGTTGGGGGCCGCATCTCCTGGATCAGGATCTGCCCGCGCCCGTCTTCGGGGAGTCGCGCATGCATGTCGGCGACCGTGGCGCGCAGCATCGTTGCGTCGGCGATGCCGAGCGCCACCAACCCGACATCGGACTTGTGCGGAAACTCCGGGTGCTCGCCCTTTACCGCCACCGGATAGCCGAGTGCCTCCGCGGCGGCCTCCGCCTCGCTGATGCTGGAGACGACCGCGTCCCGCGGTGTGGGCATACCAATGGCCGCCAGGATACGCTTGCTCTCGTGCTCCAGCAGGGTCGTCCTGCCTTCAGCCCGCGCCTGTGCCAGCAGGCTGCGCGCCGCGTCATTATCCAGCACCGGCAACGTCTCGGGCGTTGCATCCGGTCGATTCCACCTGGCGCAGTAACGCTGCAGGGCACGCAGGGCTTCGGCGGCCCTGGCCGGGGTACGGAATACCGGCACGTCGCTACGGCGAACAATCTCCTTTTCCCCTTCCCCGAAACTCCCACCGGCCCAGACAACCAGGAGGATCTCCCTGCGTTCCCCTGCAATGCGGACAAAATCCTCGAGCGCCTCTGCATAAGACGGCGCCACGGTGATGATCGGCACAACCACCTGGATGTCGTCCTGATCCATCAGGGCGCGGACGCACTTCCCCCAGAAAGCGTTGTTGCCGATGACCCGGGCCGTCGTGTCGAGCGGATTCTGGAAGTGCCCGTCGAACCCCAGGCAGTCGGCCAGGCTCCTGGTCGTTTCTCCGCGCAAGGCGGGGAACCGCAAGCCGGCAAGCGACCCGTGATCCGCAAACAGACCCACGTGACCGCCCGAGAGGGAAAGCGCTGCGCAACCCTCCCCCGGCGCCGTGAAGGCCGCCAGCTTGCCGGAGGCCCGCAACTTCCCGAACATGGCAGCGATCTGGTAGAAGTCGTCGACATCCTCCGCCATGGTGACGCCGTACTCACGGCAGACCATCTCGAACACGGCGCTCTGACCGGCCATGGCGCCGGTGTGGGAAGCCGCCATGACCTTGCCCAGGTCGGAACGGCCGGATTTCAGTACGACCACGGGTTTACCCACAGCCCCCGCCCGCCTGAGGAGACGAATGAAGCGATCCGGCTGCCTTACCGCCTCCAGGGTGATCGCGATCACGTCGGTGGCGTCATCGTCAACGAAGAATTCGGCCACCTCGATGGTGTCGATATCGGCTTCGTTCCCGGTGCTGATAAGGTGGCTGAAATGAATGCCTTCCTCGAAGGCGCAGTAGGCGATTGTCGCTAGGCCGAGCCCGCCGCTCTGGCTGACCAGGCCGATACCGCCACGGGGAACGTCCGGCCAGGCCATGACGGCGGCAGCCGAGATGATGGCGCGGTCGACGAAGTTGCCAAAGCCGATACCGTTGGGTCCGAGCACCCGTATGCCGTGCGCCCTCGCACGGTGAACCAGTTCCTGCTGCAGGGCCTTGCCCTCGGCAGTGCCGTTTTCGGCGAATCCCGCGCTCGCCACCACCAGCAACCTGACACCCTTGGCGGCGCAGGCGTCAACGACGGGGAGGATGTGGCCGGCGCCGATACCGTAGACCACGCAGTCGATGTCAGCCGGCACGTCGGCGAGACTCTGATAGCACGGCAGGCCATTCAACTCCGAGCGCTTCGGGTTGACCGGGTAGATCGCACCACGATAACCGTGCCGCTGTAGCGTTGGAATGATACGTCCGGTGAACCGGGCTGGTTCCGCCGAAGCGCCGATCACGGCAACGGACCGGGGCGCGAAGAGTGCGCCGAGATCACTGGTGGCCGATGACTCACGGGAGTTGGTCGCTTGCTTGAGCGAGGGCTTCATGCGCTGCGTTTCCTCGATAGATGGAGTGTCCAATCGTTGGCGTGGTGAGGTGGCTATGCGTCGTCGACCACGAATACCGGCAGGGTGATGTCGTCGGAAACGGGCTCAAACGCCACCTTCACCCCCATGCCAATGCGAACCGCCTCGGGCCGCTCACTGCGAATCCAGGTCAGCATCCTTGGTCCTTCTTCGAGTTCGACGAGCCCCACGACATAGGGCACGTCATCGGCGAAGGCCCCCGGCGCCCGCCGCACCTCCGTCCACGAGTAGACCGTGGCACGTCCGCTACAGGGCACCCAGCGAAGCGCATCGCTCATGCACGCCGGACAGACGAGGCGGGGATAGAAGCAGTGCTCGCCGCAGTCGCCGCATCGCTGGATGACCAACTGCCCCTGCCGGGCGGCTGCCCAGTAGGGTTCCGTCTCCGGCGTGGGAACCGGCACCGGTCGCTTGGCGCTCATCGCGCTTCCCTCCCCAGGATGAGCGTTGCACCGGAGGACAGTGCCCCCCCGGTTCCGTGACACAGGGCCAGGTTTGCATTCGCCACCTGCCGTTCGCCGCATTCCCGCCGCAGCTGGCGAACGGCCTCGATGATCAGGAAGATTCCGAACATGCCAGGGTGCGTGTAGGACAGCCCTCCCCCATGGGTGTTGATTGGAAACGCTCCCCCGGGACCCAGCCGCCCGCCCTCCGAGAATGGCCCGCCCTCGCCTTTCACGCAGAACCCGAGGTCCTCCAGTGACATCAGCGTGGTGATCGTGAAGGAGTCGTAAATCTCCGCCACGTCGATGTCCCGCGGGGTGATGCCCGCGCTGTTGAAGGCGGCCGGCCCGGTGATCGCGGCCGGTGTCCGGGTCAGGTCCGGCATCTGGGCGATCGAGCTGTGGGTGTGCGCCTCGGCCGAACCCCAGATATGAATCGGCGCATGAGGAAGGTCTGGTGCACGGTCGGCCGACGTGACGACAACGGCTCCGCCGCCATCGGTGACCAGGCAGCAATCGAGGCGGCGCAAGGGTGTGCTGATCATGGGCGAGGCAAGCACATCCTCGACGGTCAGCGGCTCGCGGGACCAGGCCCGCGGGTTGAGGCGTGCCCAGGCCCTTGCTGCAACGGCGATTTCCGCCAACTGTTCCGGCCGGGTTCCGTACAGGTGCATGTGACGTTGCGCCGCAAGTGCATACGCCCCCGCCATCATTGGCAATCCGTAGGGCATATCGAACTGGGCGGCCGGCAACCAGCTCTCGGCGGCCGTGCCTGTCAGGCTGCGCGCGGCGCTGCTGCGCTGGGTGCTGCCGTAGGTAATAAGACAGGTACGACAGAGCCCGGCGGCGATCGCCATCGCGGCATGCTGCACCATGGCCTCGAAGGCACTGCCGCCGATGGACGTACTGTCGGTATAGGCGGGGATGATCCCCAGGTACTCCGCCACCTGGATTGCGGGCATGCGTACCGCACGCGCCGAGGTGACGCTCAGTATCCCGTCGACATCCGCTTTCGCGATTCCGGCGTTCTCCAGTGCCCGCTTGGCGGCCTGGGCGTGCAACTGCAACTCCGTGAGGTGTGGCGTGCGGCCGATATCCGACTCCGCCACTCCGGCGATGATGGCGCGCTTCCTGAAGTCCGGGGCCGTCATGATCCGTTATCCTGATCAGGGGTTTCCCCGGGTTGTAAATCCTCCTCCGTGGTGGTCCAGAGCATCACCAGAACCAGCGCCATGGAGAACAAGAACAGGACACCGACGAAGTACGGGAAGTGATGGACGTGGAAGTTCACCTCACCCATGATCCAGGCGGCAACGGAGAGCATTACCAGCACCAGCCACTGCCAGATCTCGCGCTTCTTGATCATGCGTCGCGTCCTCCCCTCACCGGTCGCCGTTCGGCTCCGGCCTGCGGTCGTCTCATCCATTGCGTCAACAGAATGAAGGCAAACACGGACAGGCCGAGCAACGCACCGAGGTACCAGGGACTCAGCAGCATCACGCCCGCGGCGAAAAGTACCAGGCGCTCCGGCCAGTAGAGCCGGACCAGCATGTGCCCCCACAGGGCGCTGCTGAACATGAATACCCCAACGAACGCGGTACTGACGTGAATGACTATGGAGGACCAGTCCCCGATCAGCAGGAGCGCGGGTTGGTAGGCGAAGATGAACGGCACCAGATAGATCGGCAAAGCGATGCGTGCCGCCAGCAAGGCGACCTGCATCGGGGGTGAGCCGGAGATGCCCGCTGCGGCGAAGGCGGCCATGGCCACCGGCGGAGTGATCAGACCGATCACGGCATAGTAGAGCGCGAACAGATGTGCCGCCATCGGCTCCAGGCCCATCTGGATCAACGCCGGCACAAGAATGGCGGCCAGGGTCACGTAGACGGCGGTAGTGCTCACGCCCATGCCGAGAATCAGCGCGACAACCGCCGACAGCAACAACGCTATCCACATCCGGTCGTCGGCAAAACTCACGAGAAGGGACAGGCTGCGCCACGACAATCCGGACGTGGTTACCACGGAAATGATCACACCCGCCGCCGCCGCCACCACAAGGATGATGACGCTGATCCGTCCGGTGGATTCCAGCACCTGCAGGAGCCGGGCTGGCGTGATGC
Organism: Ectothiorhodospiraceae bacterium; assembly: GCA_007134055.1. Lineage (GTDB taxonomy): Bacteria > Pseudomonadota > Gammaproteobacteria > Nitrococcales > Aquisalimonadaceae > Natronocella. The sequence continues at coordinate 13,738 of SLLM01000151.1, forward strand.
GCGTATCGCGGCGGAAGAACGATATGGCGAATGCCAGCGCCGTCGCGATGGCCGCCGCCTGCACCAGGCTGCCGCCGCGCCAGAGTATGGCAATCAGGACCACGAGGGGGAGCAGATAGTACCAGCCCTGCAGCAGCACCGGCCCTGCACGCGGGATGGCACTGTCCCCGATGCCGCCAATCCCAAGACGCTTGGCCTCCCAATGCACGGCAAGAAACGCTGCCCAGTAATACAGGGCAGCGGGGACGATGGCCGCCACCGCCACCTCCACATAGGGCACGCCCATCAACTGCGCCATGATGAACGCCACTGCCCCCATGACCGGCGGCACAATCTGTCCGCCGGTGGACGCCACACTCTCCACGGCTGCCGCGAAGGCCGGTCGGTAACCCGTGCGGGTCATCAGCGGAATACTGACCGACCCGGTCGTTACCACGTTACCCACGGCGCTTCCCGAGATCGTGCCCATGAGCGAGCTGCTCAGCACGGCTGCCTTCGCCGGTCCGCCCGTCTGACGGCCGGTGAGGGACGTGGCAAGCGACGTGAAAAAGCCGGCCGCGCCGGCCGCAGCAAGCATCTGTCCGAAGAGTACGAAAATGATGACGTAGTCCGTCATTGCACCGACGGGAACGCCGAACACCCCGTCCACGTTGTAGACCAGGTTGCGCGTGAGCACACTGACCGACGTGCTTGGCGCACGGATGGCGGCCGGCGCGTACTCGGAGAACAGCACGTACGCCAGAAAGAGCAAGGCGATCAGCAGCATCGGCCAGCCCGCGCAGCGTCGGGTGAGTTCCAGCAGCAGCACGACGTAGACAACGCCGAACCAGATCTCCCAACGCTCGAAGTCCATCATCCCGGCAATGAACATGCCCTGCGTCGCACGCATCTGGTACCAGACATAGATCTGGGCAGCGACAATGAAGGCGATAATCAGGACGTCGACCAGCGCCCCCGGGTTAAGCGGCGACGTCCAGTCCTTCCTGCCCGTCGGGTACAGGAGAAAGCCGATGATCATTGCCAGGGAAACGACGAAAGTCCTCGTCTGGTAGGACTCCGTGGATCCAATGCTGGCCGTGTAAAGGTGGAATAGCGACAGCAGTACGCACAGAGAAGCCACCAGAAGCCCAATGGCGAACAGGCCGGGCGAGACGCGAGAGCGCAGGAGCGTGTTGAACACGCTCCCGCTCTCCACTTTCACCTCAGGGATTTCGCTCGACCGCATCGGGCCTCCCGGGGGCATGGCTGGCGAAAGCCTATGGACGCAATGCTGCGCCTAGTCGGCCACGCCCGCTTCCCGGTAGTACCGCAGCGCCCCCGGGTGAATCGGAAGGGAATCCCCACCGACGGTGGCGTTCTCGATGTCGGCGACCCGGGCAAAACCACCAACCGCGCGGAATTCATCCACGTTCTCCCAGAAATGCTTGGTGATGGCGTAGACCACGTCGTCCGGCACGTCCTCCGAAATCACCAGGCTGGTGTACACGGCAAACGTGTCGTAGTCCTCCTCGAGAAAGCTGTACGTCCCCGCCGGTAGCGTGGCATGGACACTGCCCGGCAAGTTGGATACCACCGTGTCGATGACGTCCTCCTCGAGAACCAGGAACTGGCCCTGACGTGCGAAGTCCTGCACGGTGGGATGATTCGCGGGACCGTTGACTGCGAGCATGTTGACGCGACCGGAGCGCAATCCATCAACACCCTGAGCGTAATTCAGGGGCAGGGTCTGCCCGCCGGCATCACGCACGTCCTGCAGGCTCGCCCCGGCGGCGGTCATCATGGCGTCGGCCATGATATAGGTGCCACTGCCCGGCGTCAGAACGGCTGCAGCCACGTTGCTCGCATCCCCCGCGTAGTCCCGCAGGGTGGTCCAGGGGGCGTCATTGCGGATCAGTGGCTGCTGGTAGGAGGGATACAGCGCCGCCAGCAGGCGTGCATTCCGGGCGCATGAAAGTCCGAGAAATTTCCTTCACCGGTGGCCATGCCTTCGCTTACGAAGCTGAACACAACGCCGATATCCGTCTCGCCACGGCGTAGCCTGGCGATGTTCTCGCCCAGATTCCCGGGTTGGGCGATGGCGCGGATGTCCCCCTCCGCGTTGGAGAACATGTCGGCCGCCTTTCCGGCGGTCAGCTCCCAACTCGAACCACCGATACCGCCCCCAATGCGCAGGTAGGTCGTATCCGCGCTGACCGACGTGCTGCCCACGGCAAAGGTCACCAGGGCTGCTACCGCACCCAGGACGCATCGGTGGGAAGCAAGAGACTTCATCTGTCCCCTTGTCATTCTTCACTCCTCCTCTCTATGGAACTGCGGTCGTCACCGACCACGTGGGCACCACAGGTTCGATACTTCGATCCCACGGCACGAATCGATTCTTGTATTTCCGCGCAGCGGCGCTGCCTGCACCGGAGCGTGCTGGTCCCTTCCCATTCGCCGGGTCGCGGAATCCATGTGCCCCGCGATCCAGAGCCTCAATCCTTGTTGCCAACGCTCTGCAACTGATAGCCGACGGATGTCCCGAACAGGTTCTGCAACTGCTCCACACTCCAGCCACCGATCACGAATGCTTCCGCGACCTCGGTGGGATGCGACCACAGCGAGAGCTTGTCGCCCCCGAGGCCGATCACCTGGCCATTGATCCAGTCGGAGGCCTCCAGCGCGAGGTACACAACGATCGGCGCGACCTCATCCGGTGTGCCCCGCTTGCGCACAGACGAATCAGCCCAGTTCGCATCTTTTGCGCGCTTGACCGCGTCGGGAATGCTTTCGGTCATATCGGTTTCGGCGCGCGGTGAGACGGCGTTCACGGTGATGCCGTACTTGGACAGCTCCTGGCAGACCGTGCGCGTGAACCCAAGTACGCCAGCCTTGGCCGCGGCGTAGTTGGCCTGCCCGATGTTGCCGCGCAGACCGGAACGCGAGACGATATTGATGATCCGGCCGCCCGACTTGCGGCGGCGCATCTCCGCAGCGGCAAACCGGGTGCAGAGGAACGTGCCCTTCAGGCAGACACCGATGACCGCGTCCCACTCCTGCTCGGACATGTTGAAGGACATGCGATCACGAAGGATTCCGGCGTTGTTGACCAGGATGTCGACACTTTCGTAGGCGTCCACACACTGGCCAATGAGACGCTCTGCGCCCCCCCAGGTCGAAATGTCATCCGCACTGGGTGACGCGATTCCGCCGGCCTCTACGATTTCCGCGGCGACCCGGGCCGCGTTGTCGGCCTGAATGTCGTTGACGATGACCTTGGCGCCATAGGCCGCGAGTGCCCGGGCGGTCGCTCTTCCGATCCCCTGACCCGCCCCGGTCACCACCGCAGACTTCGATGCCAGCAACATGAGAAGCTCCCCCAGGATACGCCCTTGCCATCTTGAGCGATTTATATTGTGTTCTACTGTACACACGCGCATTCACAAGCGTCAAGGTGACGCCAGCGCAGACGCCGCCTCATTGGTTACCGACCTGCTGGTAGCATGCCGGCGGTCCGCCTGAAGGGATCATCGTCGGGAGTGTGGTCCGCGTGAGGTTCCGGACCTGGCCGTCGCCAGCGGTACAGGACAGACCCCACGCACTGGGAGGGATCTGCAGCCGGCGAGCAGGAGCCGGTAGGAAAGTCCGGGTTCCTGCCTCATTCCCGCCGCCTGTGCCGAACGAAGAGTCTGTGTGCCCGGATCCGACAGGCGGCCACCCCCAGCCCGGCCCTACCGGATCAACGTGAGCGCGCCCAGAAACAGTGACGCAGCAAGGAGCGCCAGCAGCGTAAACGTCCCGTTCCACCCTGCCCCAACGGTGCGAGCCGTCTCACCGGTCAATCGGCCCACCATCATTGTGGCCGCCACTACCGGCGACGAACCGATTGCCAGGCCCCAGCCTATCAACAGGGCAACCCCGATCGCTGACGCGTCCAGCCCCTTTGCTGCCGGATCTCCAACGACCGCGGCCAGCACGGTGACGCTGATCAGCGGGTTGACACCGAACTGGCCAAGCATCACCACAAGCCACGGCAAGCCGACAACAACTGCCAAGCCGGGAACCGCGGCGCCAACGATCCAGTCCTGCATCGCCGTTTCCGTAACCAGGCTCGAAATCAACGCGCCCAGAAACGCGGCGTTCCCCAGGACGATCACTTCGGTGCGATACGCGGGGATCGCCGTCCCCACGTAATGAACGGTGCGAAGCACGCCCAACTGCACGCCCGCCTGCAGGGCGAGCCAGATCATCGCGACCAGCGGAGCCGCAAGGATCACGCCGTGGATCAGCAGGCCCTCGCTGAGTAATTCAATCCCTGCTGCAAGACCGGAGATGAGCGCGACGATGCCAACCAGAGGTAGCAGCTTCCATGCATCGAACGGCTCCCACACCCTGCCGGCGGCGGGTCGTGGCATGGCAAGACGGTCCAGAGCCCACCCAAGCGTCACGGTAAGCAATGCCCCAACTACGCCATACCCCACCATGGCGGTCCATTCCGCGCCAGGAACAATGGCGATGACCAGGGCGTAGGCCACGGTCAGGGGACACCAGAATATGAGGACCGAGAACCCGCGTAGTATCGCCAGCAACATGCGACGCTCCCGGAGCCGGCGTACCGATTCATCGTTGGTCCGTTCGGCATTATTCGCTTGCTGGACGATCCCCCCGAGCAGGCCGACAACTCCGAAATTGAGAATGGCACCGAACAGCGAGCTGCCACCGCTGATGGCGACGTATCGCCTGCCCGGGGATTGGCGCACCAGCATCCGTCCGCCCGTCAGCACCATCCCGGACGTGCACGCCGCATCGCGCAGCAATCCCAGTGATGCCAGCAGCGCCGCCAGGAGCGCTGCCCGATCGAGCGCGAGGACAAGTGCCGCATCCGGGTGTGGGAGGAATCGCACCGCAAGAAGGGCAGCAATCACGCTCAGCCCCAGGTGTATCCATACGGCGCCGGGTATGCGGTCAAGTTGCCATAGCACGTAGGCGCCCAGCGCCAGGAACGTAAGCGGCGTTAACAGCGCAGGAATGCCTGGGCCGCCAAGAGCCTTGGCCAGCACACCCAGCCACAACAGCGACAGGGCAAGACCAGAGAACGCATCCTTGACGTGGACCCTCATTCCGAGACAAATGCCCTCACAAGCGCCTGCATACCCAATTGACCATTGAAAAATTGGAGTATACCGTAGTATACATATTGACTGGGTCTAGAGGTAAAATGCATGACTGCTCCACAGGCCGCACCACGGATCTGGTACCAATCCATGATTCCACTCGATGCCCACGGCGCATACCTGGATGCGCTGACGCGCCATGCGGCCGAGGTCTGCACACCCGGCGTCGAGGTTATCGTTCACGGCGTCAGCCCGATGTCCTATGGCAACCGCACCCCGGCGGACCTGCTGCGTTACCCTTACGCCAAGCACGTGGTTCAACAGGAGGTTATCGACTACGCCCGGCGCGCCGAGGCCGAAGGCTTCGACGGGATGATCCTGGGCAGTTTCAGCGAACCTTTCCTGACGGAGGTTCGTTCTCTGGTCCGGATTCCTGTGGTCTCCATGCCCGAGGCCACGCTGCTGACGTCCTGTTCTCTTGCGGAGCAGTTCGCGCTGGTCACTCTCGGCGCTTCCAACGTGATCCGCCTGCGCCGGGTCATCCGCCGCCACGGGCTGGAGTCGCGTGTCGCCGGGATTTTTCCATTCCCGACGCAGACCGACGAGGCCGAGTTGAATGCCGCTTTCACGGCACCGGAGGTGCTTGTGGAACGCTTCACGAGCGTCGCGCAGGAGGCAGTCAAGGCCGGGGCCGACGTCGTCATTCCTGCCGAAGGCGTCCTCAACGAGTTGCTGCGGTTCAACGATGTGACCAGCATCGACGGCGCCACCGTGATGGATTGCGTGGGTACGAGCCTGCTTTATGCCGAGTTCCTCATTGCCATGCGTCGCCGCCTCGACCTGGGCGTGGGTCGAAGGTGGTCCTATCTCACGCCTCCTCCGGATCTGAAGGTACACCTCGATCACTACGTGCGCGAGCGGGCCTCCTCGCACTCCATCAAACAGGAGCAGTGACATGGACCTTGACCTGCGCGGACGAACCGTCTGTATCACGGGTGGTAGCAAGGGAATCGGCCTGGCTACCGCACGCGCTTTCACCCTGGAGGGCGCCAGGGTTCTGATCTGCGGGCGGCGGCAATCGGCCCTGGATGAGGCGGCAGCCGATATTCTCCAGGAAACCGGGGCGCGCATGGAAACCGTCGCGGCCGACGTGACCGACCTCCCTGCCATCGAGCACCTTGCAAGCGAGATCGAAAGCCGATTCGGGCACCTGGACATCCTCGTCAACAACGCTGGTACAGGGATATATAAACCGTTCATGGAGGTAACCGACGAGGAGCTGATGCATGGCATGGCAATCAATTTTTTCGCCCAGTTTCGTATCACCCAGCGCGTTGTACCGCTGATGATCCGGGCAGGAGGCGGCGCCATTGTCAACGTATCCGGCCGCACGGCAACCAAGACGAATTTCCCTCCGGGCTCCTCCTGCACAGGTCCGGCGAAGGCCGCCGAGGTGCGCTTCAGCGCCGATATCGGCAGCGAACTGGCCCAGCACAATATCCGGGTAAACTGCGTCATCCCCGGCGTGGTGGAATCGCCCGAGCGCTTCAGCAAGTGGGAAGGTGAAGCCCTGGAAAGCCCCATTGACGACGATGACGCCGGTCGCGTCAGGCGCTCGCTTGAAGAGGGCGCTCTGGGTCGACGCTGGGGCAAACCCGAGGAAATCGCCGACCTGATCCTCTATCTGTCCTCTCCACGTTCTGCCTATATCAACGCCGCATCGGTGATCGCGGATGGAGGCCCTCTCACCAAGTCCTACGTTACAGAGCTCTATCAGCACCAGGACCAGATCCAGTCATCATTAGCCAACAAGGGGTAAACCACCCCGGTCTCCGGCACCGGACCCGCTGATGCAACGTAGGTAACGGCATTGATCGGCGTTCTGAAATTGCCGGTTCCCGGTATTCTCAGGGCAGTTTCCCGGCAATAACCTCCGGTGTTGGATGGTGCCTCGGGACGAGCGGCACACGCCGCAGGACGATCTCTTCCGCAGCGAACTGGTGAACCTGATCGATCCGTGCCACCCGCTGGTGAAGCTGGCCGATCGTATCGACTGGTCGGTGTTCGAGGGCGAGTGGAACGAGCTGTTTGCCTCGCCAACCGGCCGGCCCGCCGCGCCACCACGGCTCATCGCCGGACTGCACCATCTCCAGCACGCCTACAACCTCTCCGACGATGCCGTTGTCGAGCGCAAGATCGAGGATGCAGCGGATGCCGCCCGGGCGGCGTTCCAGGAACCGCTGCACCGGGCAAACCGGCTACTCAGCCAGACCCGCAAGAGCAGGCACAAGCTGCTGTCCTGGCACGCCCCGGAGGTCGAGGTCATCGGCAAGGGCAAAGTGGCCAAGCCCTGGGAGTTCGGTGTAAAGGTTTCGGTGGCGGTGACCAACCGCGAGAGCCTCGTGGTTGGCTGCCGTTCCATGCTGAACAATCCGTTTGATGGGCACACGCTGACCGGGACGCTGGAGCAGACCGAGATCCTGAGCGGTGTGGCACCGAAGCGCTGCTACGTCGATCGTGGCTACCAGGGAGCAGCAGTCCCCGGTGTGCGGATCTTGCGATCCGGGCAAAAGCGCGGCGTGAACACCCGAACGCTGAAGAGGGAACTCATCAGGGCGGACGAATTACTGGTCACCAAGCGA
>SLLM01000103.1 GCA_007134055.1 Ectothiorhodospiraceae bacterium
CCCGAATCCTCCCTGCAGAAGCTCCTGGGCCAGGGCGTTCTCCACCTGGGCCTGGATCACCCGCTTCAGCGGTCGGGCGCCGTAGACCGGGTCGAACCCGGCTTCCGAGAGCTTGTCCAGGGCCGCATCGGTGAATTCGATGGCCATGTCCCGATCCGCAAGCCGCTGCGAGAGGTAACGGGTCTGGATTCGGGCAATGGACTTGATCTGCTCCTTGCCCAGGGGATGGAACACCACCACGTCGTCCACACGGTTGATGAACTCCGGCCGGAAGTGGGTACCCACGATCTCCATCACGGAGTCCTTCATGGCCTCGTACTTTTCCTCTCCCGCGAGCTGCTGGATCACATCGGAGCCCAGGTTGGAGGTCATGACGATGACGGTGTTGCGGAAATCCACGGTACGGCCGTGGCTGTCCGTCAGGCGACCGTCGTCCAGCACCTGCAGCAGGATGTTGAAGACATCCGCGTGGGCCTTCTCCACCTCGTCCAGCAGGATCACGGAGTAGGGCTTGCGGCGCACCGCCTCGGTCAGGTATCCGCCTTCCTCGTAGCCGACGTAACCCGGCGGTGCCCCCACCAGCCGCGCAACCGAGTGCTTCTCCATGTACTCGGACATGTCAATGCGGATCATGGCCTCTTCGGTGTCGAACAGGAACGCCGCCAGGGCCTTGCAGAGTTCCGTCTTGCCAACTCCGGTCGGCCCCAGGAAGAGGAACGAACCGTTGGGCCGGTTCGGATCCGACAGTCCGGCGCGGGAGCGGCGAATGGCGTTGGAGACCGCAGTCACCGCCTCCTGCTGGCCAATGACCCGCTCGCCCACGGCTTCCTCCATGCGCAGGAGCTTGTCCCTCTCGCCTTCCAGCATCTTGCTGACGGGGATCCCGGTCCACTTGGAAACCACCTCCGCAACCTCTTCCTCGGAGACGCTGTTGCGCAGCAGTTGCCGGTCGTGCATTTCCGCCTGGGATGCCATGTCCAGCTTGCGTTCCAGCTCCGGAATGCGCCCGTACTGAAGTTCGGACATGCGAGTGAGATCATTCGCCCGGCGGGCGGTTTCCAGCTCCTGGCGAGCGCGTTCCAGCTGTTCCTTGACGTTGCTGGTTCCTTCCACGGCAGCCTTCTCGGAGTTCCAGATCTCCTCCAGTTCGGCGTACTCCGCATCAAGCTTCGCGATCTCCTCTTCCAGCGCGGCCAGCCGCTTCCGGGACGCCTCGTCGGCTTCCTTCTTGAGCGCCTCCCGCTCGATCTTGAGCTGGATGAGGCGGCGATCCATGCGGTCCATCTCCTCCGGCTTGGAGTCAATCTCCATGCGGATGCGGGAGGCCGCCTCGTCCACCAGGTCAATGGCCTTGTCGGGAAGCTGCCGATCCGTGATGTAGCGATGGGAGAGCGTCGCCGCGGCAACGATGGCCGGGTCGGTGATCTCCACCTTGTGGTGTACCTCGTAGCGCTCCTTGAGTCCGCGCAGGATGGCGATGGTGTCCTCCACCGAGGGCTCGTCCACCAGCACCTTCTGGAAGCGGCGCTCCAGGGCCGCGTCCTTCTCGATGTACTTGCGATACTCGTCCAGGGTGGTGGCACCGATGCAGTGCAGCTCGCCGCGCGCCAGCGCCGGTTTGAGCATATTGCCGGCATCCATGGAACCCTCGGCCTTGCCGGCGCCGACAATGGTATGGATTTCGTCGATGAAGAGAATGATCTGCCCTTCCTGCTTGGCCAGGTCATTGAGTACCGCCTTGAGGCGTTCCTCGAACTCGCCACGGTACTTGGCGCCGGCAATCAGGGCGCCCATGTCCAGCGACAGCAGCCGCTTGTTCTTCAGCCCTTCGGGCACCTCGGCATTGACAATGCGCTGGGCGAGGCCCTCGACGATGGCGGTCTTGCCGACTCCGGGCTCACCGATCAGCACCGGGTTGTTCTTGGTACGCCGCTGCAGCACCTGCACGGTGCGGCGGATCTCGTCGTCACGGCCAATCACCGGGTCGAGCTTGCCCTGCTCGGCGCGCTCGGTGAGATCGATGGTGTACTTCTCCAGCGCCTGGCGCTGGTCCTCGGCGTTCGGGTCGCTGACCGACTCGCCACCGCGCAGGTCCTCGATCGCCTTCTCCAGGCTCGCCCGCGTGGCCCCGGCCTTGCGCAGCAGTTCACCGACGGCGCCCTTGTCCTCCACCGCCGCAAGCACGAACAGCTCGCTCGAGATATATTGATCCTTGCGCTTCTGGGCCAGTTTGTCGGTCTGGTTCAGCAGCCGCCCGAGCTCGTTGGAGAGATGAACCTCACCGCCCGTGCCCTGCACCGAGGGCAGGCGTTCGAGCGTGTCCCCCAGCTGGGAGCGCAGGTAGTTGACGTTCACACCCGCCTGGTGCAGAAGGTGACGCACGGTGCCGCCTTCCTGGTCCAGCATGGCAGTGAGCAGGTGGGCCGGTTCGATGAACTGGTTGTCCCGCCCCACGGCGAGGGACTGGGCATCGGCCAGCGCCATCTGCAGTTTGGTGGTCAGTTTGTCCATTCGCATGATTGCTTGCGTCCTGTGAATCCGATTGATAGATGGAATTGTAGATGGGGGCAGCGAGGCCCGGGAGCAAGGGAAAGGCTGGAATCCGGTCTCTATCCCCGATGTGCGGCATGCCGCACACTGCGGGCCAACGGGTAGGCATGGGGGAGTCGGGTAATGGGAGACATCGTACTGTGGGGGCGCAGCAGCTCCTCGAATGTGCAGAAGGTACTGTGGACGCTCGCCGAACTGGGGCTTGCGTACAGGCAGCGCGAGGTAGGCGGGGAGCACGGCGGGCTCGACACACCGGAGTTCCGCGCCCTGAATCCGCTGGGCCGTATCCCCGTACTCACCGACGGCAACCTGGCCGTGTGGGAATCAAGCGCGATCATCCGCTACCTGGCGGCAAGCTACGGGTTGGGGTCGCTGTGGCCGGAGTCGCCCGCGCAGCGCTCGCACGTTGATCGCTGGCTGGACTGGGTGCTGTCCACCCTGCAGCCGGCCTTCACCCGGCTGTTCATCGGCTATTACCGGACGCCGGAAGCCGAACGCAGTCCGGATCTGGTGGACGCGGCCCGGGCGGCCTGTGCCCGCAACTTCGCCATCCTCGACGAGCACCTGGGGAAGCAGGCCTTCCTGGCTGGGGACCAGTTCACCATGGCGGACATTCCGCCGGGCCCGGCACTGTACCGCTACCTGAACCTCGGTCTGGAGATCGCGGAGCTGGCGAATGTTCGCGCCTGGCACGAGCGCCTGGCAGCGCGTGCGGGCTACCGCCAGCACGTGATGGTGTCTTTCAGGGAACTCTACGGCCAGACCCTGGGAGGGTAAACCACCCGGTTCAGCCGGATTCCCGCAGGGGAAACGGCGACAGGTCCCAGGCGCGGATCCGGTACTGCCGGGCACCGTTCACGATGTAGGGATCCTGTTCCAGGATTCGCCGGGTTTCCTCTTCGGAGGCGGTGCGAAACAGCAGGTAGCCACCGGGTCCGTCGGTGAACACGCCGGCACAGATGAGCGTGCCGTCCTCGTAATATTTCCTCAGGAAATCCTTGTGTGCGGGCTTGAGGTCCTTGCGGGGGTCATCCCCCTTGAGCGAGTACTCCACAAGATAACGGATCATCAGCCACCCTCTCCTAGAAGGACATCGTTACCGAACGGACAAGCAGCACGACGGCGGCCATGGCCGTCAGCGACAGGATGAACACCCGCGCCCGCCCCTGGTCCACGAAGCGAAGTGTATACCTGGACAGCCAGAAACCGAGGAACATGGGCGGCGCAAGCGCGGCGCTGAATACCAGATCCAGCATCCCGAACCGGCCGGCCAAAGCAAGGGCAATGACTGAAATCAGCGTGCCCACGGCCAGGAATGCCCCCATGGTTGCACGGATGGTGGGGCCGGGCCGATGCTGGTAGACAAGCGCCATCGGCGGCGCGCCCACGGAAGTAATCGTGCCCATGTACCCGGAGAGCACACCGGCGCCCACCAGGTTGGGACGAGTCGGCATGAGGCGCACGCCGATGATGCTGAGCATGATCGCTGCCAGGATGATCACGGAGAAGAGCACGCCGAACACCGATTCCGGCACCATGGCGACGGTGCCGCCGGCGACCGCGGAGCCGAAGAGGCGCCCGCCCAGGGACCATCCAAGCCCATGGTAGTCCACCTGGGAATACTCCCGGAGGACGACCATCGCCGCGACAAAGAAGCCCAGCAGCAGAATGGTGCCCGGCACCAGTCGCGGCTCCACCAGGGCCATGAATGGCGCGGCGAACATGCCGAAACCGATACCTACCCCTCCCTGGATGGAGGCGCCGAGCGCAACGAAGAAGGCGGCGAGAAGATAGATCTCCCAGCCGAACCCGGTGATGGCTTCCCACGGCATTGCTGGATCCTTGTTGATTCTGGTCTGTCGGCGTACGGGGTGGTGCCGTCAATCCGCATGCTGGATGCGTCGGCGGCCCGCAGGATGCACGCCGGCATGCCCCGAAGAGCGTGCCGTCGACAGTATACCGGGAAATCACGTTCCAGGCTTGACCGCCCGGAAACCCCGCGACCGGGCGGTGTCCGCCCGGCAGGCCGATCCGACTAGCCGCCGCCCGAACGCGCGGCTGGTTCCGTGTCGGCAACCGCCGGATCCTCTCCGTCCGGCTGCACCCGCTCGTCCAGAAACGCCTGCCCGGCGTTGTAGACGTGGCGGCTGGCGAGGATGGAGGCGAGTTCCTCGTCGCCACTGAGGATGGCGTGCAGGATCGCTTCGTGCTCCTTCCAGGAATCCCGCCCGCGCCAGGACTTGCTGCCAGCGATCATCCAGAAGGTCTTGGATCTCATGGCGTGCATGAACTCCCGCAGGAAGCGGTTGCTGCCGGCGTAGGCGATGAGCTGGTGGAAGTCGTCATTGAGCTGCCGCAGGGCTTCCCAGTTCTGTTCCTCCATTGCCCGTCGGCCACGCCCGAGGAGGTCGAAGATCTGGGCCCGGACCTCGTCGTTGCAGCGGCGGGCGGCCAGGCGGGCACTCAGGCCTTCCAGCGACGCCCTCAGTTCCACGGCTTCCTTCGCTTCATCGTCCGTGAACTTGGCGACGGTAGCGCCGCGCCGGGGCTTGACCTCCAGCAGGCCCTCGATCTCGAGGACGCGCATCGCTTCGCGCACCGGGTTGCGGGAGACCCCGTACTCCTCGGCCAGGCGATCCTCCACCAGGCGGTCTCCAGGCTTGTAACGCCCCGTCATGATCGCCATGCGGATCTCGTTGGTGAGGGTTTCTCGCAGGGACGAATGTCGCATCCCCAGCACTTGTTCGGGAGATTCGGCCCTACCCGGGCCGCGCCGGCCGGTCATGCGCATACTCGATGCTCTCCAGTCAGGTTCGGGTCAGGATATCGATTGACTTGTTCGCCTATTGTATACCATGCTACATGTTTTTATAATCAGCGCCGCTACAGCGTGGCGGTTCCACGGCGGCTCCTCCTGTTTGACAAGGCGTATGGTATACGACGGACAGGATACAGTCGAGCGGCCCGATCTGGAGGCCTGCCAACCGCGTGGCCTGCAGGTACGATACAGAAGGTTTGCATGCTCGCCCACGGAGCGTGTGCAGTAGTTTCTGGTTCCGAATGATTCCCGACGGCTGGAGGAGCAGATGGCAGCAGCCCCCGCAACCCACGATGCGTTGACCGTCAAGGTGGCGCAGGTACGGCAACTGACCGATTCGATCAAGTCTTTCGAGCTGGTGGACCCGAGCGGCGGCGAGCTGCCCCCGTTCACGGCAGGGGCACACGTCAATGTGCTGACCGGGATCGGCGAATGGCGCTCCTACTCCCTGAGCAACAGCGAGACGGAACGACACCGCTATGTCCTCGGAGTTCTCCGGGAAAAGGAGAGCCGCGGTGGTTCGCTGTGGATGCACGAGAACGTGGATGAAGGCGACACCCTCACCATCTCCGTGCCGCGCAACAATTTCCCGCTCGCGGAGGACGCTGACACCCACCTGTTGATCGCCGGGGGAATCGGCATCACGCCGGTCCTGTCAATGGCCCGGAGGCTGCAGGCGGACGACGCCGACTACACCCTGCATTACTGCACGCGCTCCCCGGAGAGCACCGCGTTCCTCGACGAGATCCGGGACCTGTGCGGTGAACGGGTGGTTTTCCACCACGATGGAGGGGACCCCGCAAAGGGCATCGACCTCCAGAAAGTCCTCGGCGAGCATCGGGACGGCCGGCACATGTATGTCTGCGGACCGGGCGGGCTTATCCAGGCATCCAGGGACATTGCCTCCCACTGGCCGGAGGGCACCGTGCACTTCGAGCTGTTCTCGCCCAGCCGTTCGGGGCAGGACGTGCACGTCGACCAGGCCCCCAACGAAGCGTTCCAGGTATACCTGCAGAAGAGCGACCTGGAATTCACCGTGCCGGCGGACAAGACCCTCCTAGAAGCGATCCGCGATCAGGGCGTTGAGGTCGACTCCTTCTGCGAGGAGGGCATCTGCTCGACCTGCGAGAC
>SLLM01000130.1 GCA_007134055.1 Ectothiorhodospiraceae bacterium
CGCCGCCGGCATTGCGCACGGCGGCGTTGGCATTCGGAGGGCTTGCGGACCGCTGAACCGGACAGCCCGTGGGAAGCCTCCTTCGTGCCCGGGCCGGTTACTCCTGGGTCGGCCCGAAGAAGCCGAAACAGGGGCCGGGACAGATATCCTTGACGAATTCCGTTCCCGAACTGCTGCCGTCCGTGCGCCAGACTTCGCCCATGGAACTGAACAGCAGGGTTTCACCGTCTGCCACCGGTATCAGCGGCTCGCCGCCGTTGGAGGCCGTGAATCCGGAATGGACCAGTTCCACGTCGCCGCCGCTGGCCTTCCACAGTCCACGGTTGGGAGTGATCAGGTCGCTGTCCTTGTCGGGCCGGGTATCCACGTAGTAGAGCAGATCACCCGCCACCGCCATGTCCACCCCGTCCCCGAGGACGTTGCGCTCAAGGTCCACCACCAGCCCCACATCCGTTCCGTCCGTGTACCAGAGCTGCAAGGCCTCGTTGCTGGCCTTGCTCCGGTCATAGACGTGGAAGTAGGCGTGGTCGCCGGCCGCCATGAGCGGGTACTTCATTCCCACGGTGACGCCCCCGAGCATGATCTGGTAGTCGTCATCGGACTCCAGCACCATGCTGGTACCTTCCTCCGTACCGTCGGATACCCACAGCGAGGCCGGAGTGGCGCCACCACCTGCCAGAAAATACAGGCTTCCATTGGCCGTGGTCAGCTCGGCAGGGCCGGTATTCGTGGCTGCGGAGATTGTCCTGACTTTCTCGGCGTGGCCGTCTTCGCCGCTGGTGCGCCACAGGGCACATTCGTTCGCGGCATCATTGGCGGCGAAGTAGAGCATCCCGTCCATTTCCACCAGCCGGTCCGGACAGCTGTACAGGGATCCCAGCCCGGCTTCCGCCTGAATGTTGGCGAACAGACTCGTATTCTCCGGGGTGCCGTCGCTACGCCACAGCTCCATGCCGATACCACCGTTGCCGTGGGCAAAGTACAGATGGCCGTTGAATGCGGTGAGCAGGGTCAGGCCGTTCTCCGGTGGCGCGCCGTCACTGACCAGTTCCGTGCCCTCCGGCGTGCCATCGCTGGTCCATATCCAGGGTCGATCGGTGCCGGCGCCGCGACCGCGGAAATACAGGGCACCATCCAGTTCGGTCAGCATGGTGGCCGTACCGGGATCGAGGTCGTCGATACCGGTCAACCGCAGGGTGCCGTCCTCGGTGCCATCGGTGACCCAGAGCTGTTCACCGTTGCCGCTGCCGTCGTCGGCGCGGAAGAACACCAGTTCCTCCACCCTGGTGAACTCCGCCATGCGCGCGTCGTCGCCCGGGAAAATGTCTTTTACCAGTGCGGTGTTCCCTTCGGTCCCGTCGGTGACCCAGAGCTGACTGCCCTCGGTGGTGTTGCCGCTGCTGCCGTCGTTACCGATCAGGAACTGCGCGGGTTCGAATGCGGACAGAGCGTCGCCGCCGTCGCCTCCGTTCCCCCCGTTGTCATTGCCCCCACCGTTGCCGTTCTCCTCCTCGTTTCCACCGCCACCGCCGCCCCCACTGCTGTTGCAGGCCGCGAGGAGGATGGCTGCCATTGTCACCAGCCATAGTCTGCCAAAGGTTCGCATGCTGATTGCTCCGTGCTGTTACCCGACATTGCGCGTCTCCATGCATTACATGCCCGCCACACCACGACAGGAATAGTGCAAACGCATCATGCGGGGACGGGCAACCACGCGCATTCGTCTCCGATCGGCGACAATGGACCGGAGCATGGAGCAATCAGCGGGGATCAGCCGGGCTGGGACACACAACGGATAACGTGGACGGTCATCACAATACCGCATCAAGACGGCACACGGAGTCGACAAGCGGATCGAGCGCGCGGATTCGATCGATGGGGGCCGTCACCACTGCGGCCGGCGAAAGCTCACCGCGCCGGTAGCGCGCAAGCAGCGTCGCCGCGCCCGGCCCCGCCGGCGGTCATCGGAGCACGGCCTCGACGACCTTCGCCGGCTGCTCGCGCTGGGGGAAATGCCCGACACCGGGAATGATCCTGCACTCGTAGCCATTGGTAAAGTGGCGCTCCTTGCCTTCGACGGTCGCCGGCAGGATGCATCCGTCGTCGGCCCCGTGGAGCAGTCGAGTGGGGACGGTTATATCCGGCGGAAGCAGACGATTCACTTCAAGGGAGTCATAGCGGGGGTCGCCCAGGACATTCCCCCATCGATGACGGTAATAGTGCAGGCTCACGGCGACCCAGTCGGGATTATCCCACGCCGGGGCGGCTTGCTCGAAGGCCTGTTCGTCGAACGTCCACGTCGGCATCCAGGTCTCCCAGATATGCCGGCAGAAACCGCGGCGGTCCTCCTCGAGCGTCAACTCTCCCTGCTGGGTCTGGAACAGCCACTGATACCAGAAGCACCGCGCCTGGGGCGGCGCCGGGAGATTGTTGGGGTTATTGATCCCGTACCCCACGGAAAGTGCCACCAGGCGCTCCACACGCCGTGGCCAGACCGCCGCCGTGAGATAGCCGGCGAAGGCGCCCCAGTCGTGGCCCACGAGGGTGAAGCGCTCCAGGCCAAGGGCGTTGGCGAAATCGACGACATCCTGGGCCAGCGCCGTCGCCTGACCGCTGCGGCGCGTCGCATCCGCAAGAAAGCGCGTTGCCCCGAAACCGCGCAGGTGCGGGACGAAACAACGATAGCCGGCTTCGGCCAGCGCCGGAACTACACCGTCCCAGGTGCGCACGCTGTCCGGCCAGCCATGCAGAAGCAGGATCGGTGTCCCGTCGACCGGTCCCCTCTCCTCGTAGGCGACTTCCAGAACCGGCGTGCGTATCGTCCTGGTGGATTGCTGCACTGCGTTGTCCTCCACTGATCCCCCGACATGCCGGCACCAGCCTACCGACCCACGCGGCACGGCCTCGGGTGTACCGGTCATATCCGGCTTCTATGACTCCCGGTGGCAGACCGCCTCCAGCCGATTGCCCTCGGGATCGAGCAGGAATGCGCCGAAGTAATGCTCGTGGTAATGCGGCCGAAGCCCCGGGGCGCCGTCATCCCTGCCGCCGTGTCGCAGGCCGGCCAGATGGAAGGCGCGCACGGCTTCGGGGCTCGTTGCCTTGAAACACCAGTGGCGACCCGGATCTCCACCCGCATCGGGAGAGGATAGAACCGTGAGGTACGTGTGACCATCGTCGGCTGCGCTGCATCGGCTTCCAAAACCGATGGCGTCTGCCGTGGAACGGACCCTCTCCGCCCCCAGGGCCTTCATGATTGCCTCATAGAACGGCCGACAGCGATCCAGATCCCGCACCGTTATGGATACATGGTCGAGCAGCTGCATGGCCTCCCCCTGTCCCGCATCCACGCCCAACACATGGGGTCCACGGCGGCGCACCGCAGCCGATCGAACCCTCCCTGCGATTTCCAGCGACATTACCACCTCGGTTTCCCCCCTCACAGTGGCAGGCGCCACCTACAACGCCTACCAAAGTATGCCTCGAGGAGACACTGACCTAGTCGCATAGGGCCCTGCGGAGCCATTCGAGCGCGCTGGCAAGGCGGGATGACGGCGCACCAACCATTCAGAAAATATCAGCCCAATCATCATCCAGTGGCCCGGGAAGCACCTATAATTCAGAAAACGTTCCGTCCTCCCCCCGGCGGAACCACTTCCCGCTTCTGCGAACCTGGAATCCAGATGGTTTTCGGCACAGAAAGGAGGCGGAAAATGAACGCACCAGGTCCATGCAGCATCGTAGGGAAGTCCCTCCTCGCCCACGCGGAAACTCCGGCGGCAAAGAAGCAAACTTCAGCGACCGGGACCGCGTTCCGCACACTGCGAACAGGGCTTGCCGCCCTTGTCCTGATTCTGGGTTCCCAGGGAGCGCAGGCCGGGGTGATCTACTGGAGCCTGTTCAACATCGAAGGGGAGTCCGTGATTCCCGCGAACTATGTCACCTACGCCACCCTGGACGACATGCTCAACGACACCAACCGCACGGGCGTGTTCACGCCCGCAGGCGGCGGCGCAGCACAGAATGTGGTGGGCTCGGGCTCCGATGGCGATGTCTACTGGAGCCTGTTCAACATCGAGGGGGAATCCGCGATCCCCGCGAACTATGTCACGTACTCCGCCTTGGACGACATGCTCAACGACACCAACCGTTTGGGAGTATTCACGCCCGCAGGCGGCGGCGCGGCGCATAACGTGGTGGGCTCCGGTGCATTCGTCCTTTCTCGTCCCCCGGTCACGGTGCCGACCCCTCCGGTGCTGGCCCTTCTCTCCATTGGTCTTGCCGGCCTCGCCCTGGCGCGGACCTTGGTGCGACGACGCCCGCAACGCCGACCCTGAACCACGGTCGGCGCCATTGGACCTTTCCGGTACCCTAGGATTCCGCCTCGCTGCCGGAGAGGTCCGTCTCGAGCCACGCTGCG
This sequence comes from Ectothiorhodospiraceae bacterium, assembly GCA_007134055.1. Lineage (GTDB taxonomy): Bacteria > Pseudomonadota > Gammaproteobacteria > Nitrococcales > Aquisalimonadaceae > Natronocella. The sequence continues at coordinate 4,421 of SLLM01000130.1, forward strand.
GCAGCATCGGCATCGGTGAACGCCCTGATTCGCATGCCGCGGTTGCCCGCACACAGCTCGAGGAAGCTGGCGAGGTCGAACGGCTCACCTTCGCTGACCAGTACCGCGACCTTTCTCCGCGTCGGCAGCATCGGCTCGGGCCACGCCATGGCGGCAGCAAGTTCGTACACGTCCAGGGTAGACAGCTTGCAGTCCGCATCGCGCAGATCCATGAGCACCTCGTAGAACTCCGTGCGCTCGGGACTGGCTGCAAGATCCCGGAGTGCACGCCTGGACGCCCCCAGGTCCAATACGCCCTCGGCATTGACCACGATCAGCTCCCTGGATTGAATCACCCAGTGCCTCGTCTTCATCCGGCCCTCCTGCCACTCGTCGTCGAACGACGGCCACATCGCGGCGCACGGTACGAGTCCCGGCTGCATGACGGGACCGACTGCTCCCCCCGGAGGTAATTCTTCATATACTCCGAGGGCATGAGTGACGTAGCGAGAATCTGATCGCGCCAGCTGCTCCCCGTCAGGGATGCCCGGTACCGGCATCCGGGCACGTTCTCGTCATTCGACAGTGGCTGTAGGCCGGTGTTGCATCCTTCCGTACCGCGGACACGCAGTCCCGCGGGTGACAGGCCGGAGGAGAGCTCCCTTCCAGGACGTGAAGCCACCTTGCACTTCGTACTGAACCATGCCCCGGTTGCTCGTGGCGTCTGCGACCACCTTCAGCAGGAAGGGTCATTGCGAAACCCCCGATGGATTGCGGGAGCTGCCAGCCCGCACCACATCATCAAACTCATGCCGGAACCGTGCGATGCCACCAGCTCCGGGCAAGGCGCTGCTGTCGGCAACCGCCACCATGAATGCCTCCTCGGGCACTCCCGGCCACTGGGTGGTGAGACGATATCCGGAGGCGCGCTCGAATGGCTCCGCAGAACCCTATGCCTATAGATGAGTGTCTCCCTTGAGAATAGATCGGCGCTGTCCTGGGCTGCTAGAGCCATTTCTGATAAAGGAGTAGCCTCTTGCCATCAAGACGGCTTTCCCCATACTGCTCGTACCCCAGCTTCTCGTACACGTGACGACCGCGCTCGTTATGCTCGAAGACATCCAGCCAGACACGCGCTCGCTGCAATTCCCTGCGGCAGAACTGCTCCATTGCGGTGATTGCCAATTGCCCTGTGCCACGGCCCTTGGCCGAGACAACAACACGCCGGAACTCGACACTGTCCGGATCCGGGCCCGGAACCAGAATCAGGAATCCAGCGATCTTCCCGCCCTCCAGGATTCGCAAGTATACGAAACGCGGGTCAGCGATCTTCCGGCCATGCTCGCTCACCGAATACGAAAGTATGTATTCGTGGGTGTCAGCGGCTTGCTCCATTTCAAAAAAATGCACAGCATCACCGGTGCACGCTCTCTCTACGGTAACCATGATCACCCTTTGATTCCCTTCTCGAGTATAGAAGCCGCGGTCCGGTTACCAGTTTTTCCGGAAGTATTGTCAGGTCGCGGCGTCGTTGTGCAACTCGCCGCCGGTGCTGCGCTGCCTTGACGTGGGATACGCATTGCGGGCCGAACGCGTCCGGGCGGGCGCCCGGCCAGAGCTCCCTGTCGATGCGAACATCCGGCGTTTCCGTGAAGATTCCCGGTTGCAGGGAATCGAACAGCTCAGCGTGGATCCGGCGGGCCTTCCTTATCCGTGACGTCAGACTTCCGGCCCAATGCCTCCCAGACAGTACCGCAGATGCCCGCGGGGAATGGTTGCGGCGAGGCGTACGACGCCTCTGCAGCGGTTTCCACCTGCCCCCGCCGTCAGGGCACCGAAAAGCAACGTCGGCCGGATCCAGGCGGCGCTCGGGAATAACGGCATCACCGACACAAGGAAACCGGCGACCGACAATTCGTAAGCAAAGAATCGTGTCGGCATGGGCGGACTCCTGGACACCGGGGACATGAAACTGTTACGGATCGATGAAGAATTCATGTTCCTCAAAAAAGTGTAGTGACGGGATGGAAACAGAACCATACCGGTAAATACTTAAACAAAAATTATATAGAAAAAACAATCATTTAAATTA
>SLLM01000082.1 GCA_007134055.1 Ectothiorhodospiraceae bacterium
AGCCGATCATCACCTCCTGACAGCCGTCGACCCGGTCGCGATACCAGTCGATGATCGGCGGCGCGCGGCTTGCCGAGAACCTGGACGCCACCCGGGCCATCGAGGATGGCAGCCGGCTGGCGGCGAGGTTGTAACGGCATGGCGGAGCGCGGTGGCGACGACATGATGGTGCGGGCGATGCCCGTGGTGTTCGTGCTGTTGTGGAGCACCGGGTTCATCGGCGCCAAGTTCGGCCTGGATTATGCCGAGCCGTTTACCTTCCTGACCCTGCGCTTCCTCGGAACGCTGCTGGTGCTGCTGCTCATCATCCAGCTGCTGGGGGCAACGTGGCCGCGCAGCCCGCTGCTGTGGCTGCACGTGGCGGTGAGCGGCTCGCTGGTGCAGGCCGCCTACCTGGGTGGCGTTTTCTACAGTATATACAGCGGCATGCCGGCGGGGCTGGCAGCCCTGCTGGTGGGTCTGCACCCACTGCTGACGGCGCTGATCGCCCGGCCATGGCTGGGCGAGCGCATTTCCCCGGTTCGCTGGCTGGGGATCGGCCTCGGTCTGGTGGGGATCACCCTGGTGCTGACCGACAAACTGGATGCGGATGCCGCAGTACTGTTCGCGGGCTTCGGTCTGGAGGCGGTTGCCATGGCATTCGTGGCGCTGTTCGCCATTTCCGTGGGTACCCTGTACCAGAAGCGGTTCTGCGGCGGCATCGACCTGCTCACCGGGACCTTCATCCAGTTCCTGGCGGCCTCGGCGCTGCTGGGCGTCGCCGCGCTGCTGCTGGAAACACGCGAGGTGGACTGGACGCCCGCCTTCATCCTCACCCTGGGGTGGCTCATCCTTGGGCTGTCGGTGGCGGCGATCCTGCTGCTGATGGCGCTGATACGGCGGGGGGAGGCGTCCCGGGTCGCCAGCCTGTTCTATCTGGTGCCGCCGGTGACGGCGCTGGAGGCGTGGCTGCTGTTCGGCGAGCGTCTTGGCGTGGGCGCCGTGATCGGCGTAGGCATCAGCGTTCTCGGCGTTGCCCTGGCAGTGCGTGCCCGCAGTTGAAGCACCTCGCGAGGTAATCCGCCGGGCGCCGACCCGCGTTGCGGGGTCCGGTAAACGACGCCACCCGCAAGGCCGGCGCTCATCGCCAGTGACGCACCGCCTCCCGGGCGGGATCGTTCACCGGACGCGCCAGTACGCCGCTCTGGTTGACCACCACCTGATACCGCGCCTCGTTGCTCATCGGCAGATAGGTGGCATTGCCGTAGAGGGAATCCAGCCATGGCAGCCAGCGGGAGTGATCGCGGGCGACCTCCCAGAGATCCAGGCCGCCGCCGTTGGCGAGGTCGTGCACGCTACGCTCGAGGCTGCGCTCCGACTCGACGTCCCGGTAGCGGCCGCTGAGCCGTTCCAGCCGGTAGATGCTGTCCATCCCGGTGATCACCGCCGGTCCGGTCCACTTGATGATGCGGGCATCCAGTTGCCACTCGTCACCGAGCAGTTCATACCGGTGGACCCGGTCACTGTCTTCGGGATAGAGCAGGGCCGTGTACTGGCGGGGCGCCGTCTCCACGAAGCGTATCTCCATGACGGAGCGCTCGTGTGTCAGGCGCTCGTAACTGTGCAGGTTGACGGCCACGGCGCCACCCCCCACTCCCAGGGCCGTGAGGGCCGCGCCCACGGTGCAATGACCGCAGCCGGCGATCAGCCGGATACGGTACAGGCGGGCGATTCCGACGCCAAGGAAGGCAAGCCCGGCGAGGCCGATTCCCGCCGCTAGCAGAGTCAGGTTGATGATTGCGCCCTCTTGCTCGGGTGGAGAGTTCCTATGCTACATGCCGACCGGACGGTGTCTACCGGGTGCGGCTGGCGAGCGAGTGGCAAGGCGCGTGTCGGCCGGGTAAGCTTCGGTTCATGACACGTTCCTCCCGCCCAGCCGCCGCCGACGTCCTGCACGAAGTCTTCGGGTTCCGGGCGTTCCGCCCCCTCCAGGGCGAGGTGGTGGAGCACGTCAGTGCCGGGGGGGACGCGCTGGTTCTCATGCCGACCGGTGGCGGAAAATCCCTCTGCTACCAGGTTCCCGCCCTGACCCGTTCCGGCACCGCCGTTGTCGTCTCGCCCCTGATCGCGCTGATGCACGACCAGGTGCGGGGATTGGTGCAGGCCGGAGTCCGGGCGGCATGCCTGAATTCCTCCCTGGACGCGGAGGAGGTCAGGCGGGTGGAGCAGGATCTGCTCGCCGGCCGCCTCGATCTGCTCTACTGTGCGCCGGAGCGGCTGCTTGGCGGCCGCATGCTGGACCTTCTGGGGCGCATCGATCTGGCGCTGTTCGCCATTGACGAGGCGCACTGCGTCTCCCAGTGGGGGCACGACTTCCGGCCCGAGTACCTGCAACTGTCGGTCATTCAGGAACGGTTTCCGCGGGTGCCACGCCTGGCGCTGACCGCGACGGCGGATGAACGCACCAAGGGGGAGATCGCGCGGCGGCTGGGGCTTGAGACCGCGCGGCATTTCATCGGCAGCTTCGACCGCCCCAACATCCGCTACATCGTTGCACCCAAGAACAACGCCCGTCAGCAACTGGAGCAGTTCCTGCGCCGGGAGCATCCGGAGGATGCCGGGATCGTCTACTGCCTGTCCCGGCGGCGAGTGGACGAGACGGCCGACTGGCTGCAGCGGCAGGGCCGGGACGCACTTCCCTACCATGCCGGGCTCGCGCAGGCGGAGCGGCAGCGCAACCAGCAGCGCTTCGTCAACGACGACGGCGTGATCATCGTTGCCACCATCGCCTTCGGCATGGGCATCGACAAGCCGGACGTGCGCTTCGTGGCCCACCTGGATTTGCCCCGCAGCCTGGAGGCCTACTATCAGGAGACCGGCCGCGCCGGGCGCGACGGGTTGCCGGCGAACGCCTGGATGGTCTATGGCCACCAGGACGTGGCGATGCTGCGCCAGCTGCTGGCGGAATCCTCCGCGCCGGACGAGCGCAAACGGGTGGAACGACAGAAACTCGAATCCATGCTGGCGTTCTGCGAGGGGACCGGTTGCCGCCGCCAGCAGCTCCTGGCCTACTTCGACGAGCGGCTCGACCAGCCCTGCGGCAACTGCGACACCTGCCTGTGGCCCCCCCGGACCTGGGATGCCACCGAGGCGGCGCGCATGGCGCTGTCCTGTGTCTACCGGACCGGGCAGCGCTTCGGTGTCGCCCACCTGGTGGATGTGCTCACCGGCAAGGACGGCGATCGCGTGCGCCAGCTCGCCCATGACCGGCTCAGCACCTGGGGCATCGGCAAGGCTCACTCCGCCCGGGAATGGCGTTCCGTGTTCCGCCAGCTCCTCGCCTTCGGCTATCTGACGGTGGACGCCGACGGGTACGGCAGTCTGTGCCTGACCGAGCGTTGCCGGCCGCTGCTGCGGGGGGAGGCGTCGGTGACCCTGCGGCAGGATCCGGAGAAGCGAAGCCGGCGCAGTGCGGATCTGGGCCGGCGTTTCGTGGATGCCGCCACCCGGGAGCTCTGGGATGCCCTGCGCGCCCGGCGCAGGCGATTGGCGGAGGAACAGGGAGTGCCCCCGTACCTGATCTTCCACGACGCCACCCTGCAGGCGATGGTGGAGCAGCGTCCGCAGACCATGGCCGAGTTCGCGGCACTTCCCGGCGTCGGCGAGACCAAGCGCCAACGGTACGGTGAAGCCTTCCTGCAGGTGTTGTCCGGCGACGGGGCATTGCCCGCGGAGTCGGCAACGGGTGGTGGTGTTGCCTCCTCAGGCAGCGGCTCCTGACGGATCCGTCGCCCGCAGGGCCGGGTTCGTTCTCCGGCGCCCAGCGAGGCGAAGAGTGCCACTAGTCGTTCGTCACCCGGGCTGCGTCGAGAATGAGCGCCCGCACCTCATCCATCGCCTGACGGAGAGCCCGGTTGGTCGCCACGACACCGGCTCCCGCGCTCGATTCGGGCATGGGCTCGCGCAGCAGCAGCACCCGCGAGGCGATGACTTCCGGGCCCTCCTGCCGCAGCAGTCGCAGCCGGATGCGCAGGACGGCCTCCGGCGGTACCGTCCGGTAGTCGTGCTCCAGGGCAAGCAGTTCAGTGTCGAGACGGTACCTGGAAGCCAGTGAAGTCGGGGCGGCGAGCACGTTGTCGGCGACACCGGCGCTCTCCAGGGCATCCACCAGGATCATCTGCAGCTGCTTCGTGGGGTTCTCCACCCAGCGATTGCGGGCGTAGTACCGCGGCTCGAAATCCGCTTCCCGGTAGACCATCGAGGTGGTGTCGAGCCGGCTCTCGGCGCGTACCCGGGAAACCAGCAGGTTGCCGCCGAGTCGCGCCTCCGCCGGCACGGGATCGAGCGTGCTCACGCCGGTGTCAAGCTCCCAGAGGGTGGCGCTCTGGTCCGGAGTGTTCAGGGCCATGCAGCCCGCAAGAAGCGTGGCGGTGAGGCACGCCGACAGGCTGCCGGTTCGGCGAATCACGGATATCATCAGCGCTCCCCGGGTCCCGGTACCCGCTCGGGTCGGCCGAAGATCAGCAGGTTCGGATTCTCGGCCAGTTCATTGGCAAGGCGGCCCATGCCCGCGGCCAGCTCCTCGACCTCCCGCATCAGCTCGGTGAGCTGGGGAAGGGTGGAGCGGGTGAGCTCGTCCAGGTTGCCGAGGCCCTCGCGGGTCGCCGTCGCCATGTCTTCCCCGGCGGTGCCCAGGTTGTCCGCCATGCCCTGGAAGGAGAGCAGGGTCTCGTCCAGCCGGTCCAGGGTGCCGGGAAGCCGCTGGCCGAGGGCGCTGCCCTCGTCCAGGGCGTTGCTCGCGCCGGAGAGCACACGGTCGAGCTTCTCCGCGCTGCCGAGCAGTTCCGCGGTCAGCATGTCCACGTTGCCCAGTATGTCGCTGATGGCGTCGATGTTGCCCTCACTGAGGAGGGCGTCGAGGCGGGCCTCGATACTGCCCAGCGTGTCCACGCCCTGGACCAGTGCGTCATCCAGGCGGCTCATCAGGGACGGGGACGTGGTAATGACCGGGTAGGGCTCGCCTTCCGGTTGCGACGGAGGCCCGGCGGCTGCCGTGCCGCCGGAGAGTTCGACGTGACCGATGCCCGTCAGCCCCTGGGTGGTCAGCCGCGCGCGGGTATCCTCCCGCAGAGGTGTGCCGACGCGGATGTCCACCAGGATGTGGACCCGCTCCGGGGCGTCCGGATCCAGGCGAATGTCCCGGACGGTGCCGACATCGACCCCCTGGTATTTCACCGGGGCATTGCGATTGATGCCGCTCACCGACTCGTGGGAGTAGATGGAGTAGGTCTGATGATCGTAGGTGGTGTAGTCCGCCGCCAGCCAGATGACGCCGGCGACAAGCGCGGCTCCGAGCAGGAGGACGAACAGTCCCACCAGCGTGTAGCTCACTCGAGTTTCCATGGCTAGTCTCCGTGCAGTGTCTGTTCTCCCGGGGCAGGGGGTCCCCCCTTGCGTGGACCCCGGAAGTACGCCTGTATCTCAGTCTCGCCGGAGCGGCTGATCTCGGCAATGGGGCCCGTCGCCAGGACTTTCCTGCGGGCCAGAAATGCAATCCGGTCGGATACCCGCCACAGGGAATCCATATCGTGGGTCACCAGCACTACCGTGAGGCCGAGCAGCTCCCGCAGTTCCAGGATGCGCTCGTCGAACGCCGCCGCCGTCACCGGGTCCAGGCCGGCGGTGGGCTCGTCCAGCAGCAGCAACGCCGGGTCCAGTGCCAGCGCGCGCGCCAGTGCGGCGCGCTTTACCATGCCGCCGCTCAGTTCGGCGGGCCGCTTGTGGCAGGCGTCCGCCGACAGTCCTGCCAGCCCCAGCCGGATCATTGCCAGCTCCTCACGGGAGCGTCGGTCCAGCTTGGTGTGTTCCTGCAGCGGGAACATGATGTTCTCGAGTACGGTCATCCCGGTAAACAGCGCTCCCTGCTGGAACATGATGCCAATGCTTGCGCGCAGCGTCTGTAGTGCCTTGCCCCGGATCCGGCGATGATCGGCCCCGAACAGCCGGATGGTCCCGCGGGTGGGTTCCAGCAGCAGTCCGATCTCGCGCAGCAGCAGCGTCTTGCCGGTGCCGCTGCCGCCGACGATGGCAAGGATCTCCCGCCGCCGCACGTCCAGGTTCAGCTGTCGATGGATCTGCTGGCCACCGATGTCCGTGTCGAGGTCATGTACCTCGATCATGGCAGCCGCCTCCCCGGCGGCTGGTTCCCGGGCGGGCGCGGGCGCCCCGGAGCGGCTGGCTGGATCCTGGCTCATGGTCTGCGCGAATGCCCTCCTGCCATGGGGTTACAGCCCCACCTGCGTGAACACGATGGCGAACACGGCGTCCAGCACGATCACCAGGAAAATGCCCTGGACCACGCTGCGGGTGGTCGCGTGGCCGACGCTTGCCGTGCCGCCGCGCGCGGCGAAGCCCTGGTAGCAGCTCACCAGGGCGATGGCCGCCGCGAACACCGGCGCCTTGATGATTCCCACCCAGAAGCTGCTGGTGGCGATGGCTTCGGGCATGC
>SLLM01000168.1 GCA_007134055.1 Ectothiorhodospiraceae bacterium
CAGGAGTACTACCCCCGGACGGGGCGCTGGTTCGAGGCCCGGGCCTATCCCTCCGAAGAGGGGCTTGCCGTCTACTTCCGCGATATCACGCAGCGCAAGCGGGCTCAGGAGGAGATCGAATTCCTCGCGCTGTACGATCCATTGACGCAGCTCCCGAACCGACGCCTGCTCACCGATCGCCTGCAGCACGCCCTGGCGACACAGGGCAGAAGCGGCAGATACGGCGCCGTGCTGTTCCTGGACCTGGATAACTTCAAGACGCTCAATGACACCCTTGGGCACGAGACAGGGGACAAGTTGCTTCAGGAGGCGGCACGACGGCTCACCGAGGCCCTGCGCCAATCGGACACCGTCGCCCGGTTCGGTGGTGATGAGTTCGTGGTGGTCCTGGCCGATCTGGACGGGGTCGCGGCTGCGGCGGCACTCCAGGCGGAGGCGGTCGCAGACAAGATTCTCGCCGTACTTACCCGACCGTACCAGCTTGGCGAACACCAGCGGCACATGACCGTAAGCATCGGAATCACTCTCTTCGGCAGTGCCGATGACTCGGTCGATGACCTCATGCAGCGGGTCGACCTGGCCATGTACCAGGCGAAGGACGCGGGCCGCGGCACCACACGCGTCTACTCCCCGGAGATGCGGGCCAGCATGCAGGCCCGGGTACGGCTTGAAGCGGAGCTGCGCGAGGGGCTGGAGAGGGGCGAGATCACCGCCCACTATCAGCCACAATTCGACATGGCCGGACGGCTGATTGGTGCCGAGGCACTGGCCCGCTGGCAGCATCCCCGGCGCGGTGTGGTGGGGCCCGGGGAGTTTATCTCCGCGGCGGAGGAAAGCGGTCTGATCCTGGCGCTCGGCGAGACTGTGCTCCGCGAGGCATGCGCACGGCTGGCGGACTGGGCCGCCCGGCTGCCCGCCGCCGATTTCTCGGTCGCCGTCAACGTCAGTGCCCGGCAATTCCATCACCCGGGGTTCGTGGAGCAGGTGCGGCGGGCACTGGAGGAAACGCGCGCCGCACCGCAGGCCCTGCGGCTGGAGCTCACCGAGAGTCTGCTACTCGCGGATCTGGACGACACGGTCGCCCGCATGGACCAACTGAAGAGCATCGGCGTGCGTTTCTCGCTGGACGACTTCGGTACCGGTTATTCGTCGCTCGCCTACCTCAAGCGGCTTCCCCTGGACCAGCTCAAGATCGACCGTGTTTTCGTTCGTGACGCGGTCAGCAATCCGAACGATGCCGCCATTGTGCGCACCATCATCCTGCTCGCCGAGTCCATGGGTCTGGGCGTCATCGCCGAAGGCGTGGAGACGGAGGCGGAGCGCGCCATGCTGGAGGAATATGGATGCGGGGCCTTGCAGGGATATCTACTGGGTGCGCCGGTCCCCGCGGGGGAGTTCCAGCACTTTCTCCCCGATGGGGGCGGGTCCGTGCCTCCCCATAGCCTATAGCACCTCCCGAAGGGCTCGTTACGCCAAAGCGTTGCATGGAATCCGGCAACCTGGACCATACGGCCGTGACAAGCCCGGCGTACATGCTCGGGGCATGGCAGCGCTTCGCGGCTGCGGTGGGGATGGTACTCATTGGTGGGCGCCGGCGTAACCGGTCTTTCCTGGTGAGCGCATTGCCATGTCGCATGGCCGTGTCTCCTGCCGTTGTGTGACAGGGAAGGCCTGTGACAATACTGGAATGCCTAAGTCAGATAATTCCCGTAAATGACTGGTTTTATTGGTGGGCCGTCAGGGACTCGAACCCCGAACCTACTGATTAAGAGTCAGCTGCTCTACCAATTGAGCTAACGGCCCGAATCTGGGGTGGACGATGGGACTCGAACCCACGACAACCGGAATCACAATCCGGGGCTCTACCAACTGAGCTACGCCCACCATTGAACTATCGTCCGCCAGCGCCGCCCGTGGACTGGCGCGCCCGGCAGGACTCGAACCTGCAACCGTCGGCTTAGAAGGCCGATGCTCTATCCAATTGAGCTACGGGCGCAATGATACGTCCTCTGCCCATCGACGCCAAGCTGTCTGGTCGGGGTGGAGGGATTCGAACCCCCGACATCCAGCTCCCAAAGCTGGCGCGCTACCAGGCTGCGCTACACCCCGAAACCGGCCCTGATCTGCCCGGACACGGAGCGCGAGATAATACGCCCGCACCGGTACAACGTCAACGCTGGGGCAGCCTTTGCGCTTGTCCCGCAACGGGCGCCCGTGAGAGAATCCCGGCCTTTCCGGACGGGGCGATCGCCCCGTCCACGATCCACTGCCTGCCCTGCAGGCCCGGCGGGACATCAGCTGAGAATGAGCGCACGGATTCTGGACGGCAAGGCCACGGCAGCGATACTGCAAACGGAGATTCGGAGCAACGTCGAGCAACGCATTGCCGCAGGGTTGCGTCCGCCGGGCCTGGCGGTTGTGCTGGTCGGCGACAATCCCGCGTCCCGGGTCTACGTGAGCAAGAAGCGGCGCACCTGCGAGGAGCTGGGCTTCGTTTCACGCGGTCATGACCTGCCGGCATCCTGCAGCCAGGCCGAGCTGCTGGAGCACATCGATGCCCTGAATGCCGATGCGGCCATCGACGGCATCCTGGTGCAGCTGCCCCTGCCGGAGCACATCGACACCCAGGCAGTAATCGAACGAATCGACCCGGCAAAGGACGTGGACGGGTTTCACCCGGTGAACATGGGCCGCCTGGCGCTGCGCATGCCCGGCCTGCGTCCCTGCACGCCCCGCGGCGTGATGACCCTGCTGGACAAGGCGGAGGTTGATCTCGAGTGCCGCGATGCGGTTATCGTCGGGCAGTCCCACATTGTGGGCCGGCCCATGGCACTGGAACTGCTCAACGCCCGCTGCACCCCCACGATCTGTCATTCCCGCAGCAAGGATCTGGAAGCCAAGGTCCGCGCCGCGGAGATACTGGTGGTCGCCGTCGGCAAGCCGCATTTCATTCCCGGTGACTGGGTACGTCCGGGCGCCGTTGTCGTGGATGTCGGCATGAATCGCCTGCCCTCCGGCAAGCTCACCGGTGACGTGGATATCCCGGCCGCCGCGGAGCACGCCTCCTGGGTGACACCGGTGCCGGGCGGCGTCGGGCCGATGACCGTCGCCACTCTGCTGGAGAACACCCTGCAGGCCGCGCGCTGGCGGGACGGCGCGCAGACGTAGCGCCGGCGCGCGACGCTGTACTGTCGTTCATCGCTGTGGTGCGCCACCACGCCACGGTGGTACGCTGCCCCGAAGTAGCAGGGAAACGACGATGAGCAGCGACTCCCCCGACGAGCGACGACACTTCTCCCGGGTCACGTTCGACAACCCGGGCGTACTCACTAGCGGCGGATACTCCCTCGACGTGCAGGTACGGGATTTGTCCCTGAACGGCGCATTGCTCGAGCTCCCGGCCAGTAGCGAGCTTTCCCACAACGCCCGTTGCCGGCTCGAGCTCCCGTTGTCTGCGGAAGCCACCATCTGCATGGACCTGGAGCTGATGCACCGGGAAGGCAGCCTTGCCGGATTCCGGTGCCTGGCCATCGACCTGGACAGCATGTCCCACTTACGCCGGCTGGTGGAGCTCAACACGGGTAATACCGACCTGCTGCAGCGCGAACTCTCCGAACTGGCCCGCTAGTGTCCTCAGATGTCAAAGGCCGCCTCGAGGGCATCCGCCATCCGGCGTAGCGGGACCACCTCCATGCCCTGAATCGCATTCCGTCCCCTGGGGGCGTTTTTCACCGGAACCAGCGCGCGGCGGAATCCGTGCTTGGCTGCTTCGCGCAGGCGTTCCTCGCCGTTCGGTACCGGGCGGATCTCGCCGGCCAGGCCCACCTCGCCGAATACCACGGTATCCCCAGGCACGGGACGGTCCCGGAGGCTGGACAGGGCAGCCAGCAATGCCGGCAGATCACTGGCCGTCTCGCTGATGCGCACGCCGCCGACCACGTTGATGAACACATCCTGATCGGCGGTCATGACCCCACCATGGCGATGCAGCACGGCAAGCAGCATCGACAGACGGTTCTGATCCATCCCCACCGCCACGCGCCGGGGATTGCCCAGCGTGCTCTCGGCGAGGAGGGACTGCAGTTCCACCAGCATCGGGCGGCTCCCTTCGCGGGTCACCATCACCACACTGCCGCTGACGTCTTCCTCGTGACGGGAGAGGAAGATCGCGGAGGGGTTGCGCACCTCCTTGAGGCCGCTATCGTCCATCGCGAACACGCCGAGCTCGTTGGCGGCGCCAAAGCGGTTCTTTACCGCCCGCAGGAGACGGAAGCGGCTGCCGCCATCGCTTTCGAAATAGAGCACGGTGTCGACCATGTGTTCGAGCACCCGCGGGCCGGCGAGCTGCCCGTCCTTGGTCACGTGACCCACCAGGAACAGCGCGGTGCCCGATCGCTTGGCATGTCGTACCAGCAGAGCCGCGCTTTCCCGCACCTGGGCCACCGACCCGGGTGCGGACTGCAGCTGTTCGGTGAAAACCGTCTGGATGGAATCGATCACCATGACCCGCGGGCTGCGCGCAGCCCGCGCCTCGAGGATTGCCTCCACGCTGGTTTCCGCCAGCACCTGCAGGCCGTCGGCGGCAAGCCCCAGGCGGGCCGCCCGGATCGCCACCTGGCGCAGGGATTCCTCCCCCGTGACGTAGAGCACCTCGGCGTCCCGGGCCAGGCTCGCCGTCGTCTGCAACAGCAGCGTGGACTTGCCGATTCCCGGATCCCCGCCGAGCAACACCACGCCGCCTTCCACCAGGCCGCCACCCAGGACCCTGTCCAGCTCCCTGATGCCCGTGCCCCGCCGTGTCTCGGCGCTCAGACCCACATCGGAGAGGGCCGTGACGCCACTATCGCCGGCATAGTGCGCCCGCGTCTCGCGACTACGGGGCGACGCCGCTACCGGGCGGCACTCCTGCATGGTGTTCCAGGCGCCGCAGTCCGGGCACCGGCCGGCCCATTGCGGGCTGATCGCGCCACAGGCCGTGCAGCTATACTGGGTGCGGGTCTTCGCCACGGAAGGACTCCCGTCCGAACTCCACATGGACCCGGCCGGTAACGCCGCACAGCAACTCGTAGGCAATGGTACCGGCCTTGTCCGCCACCCGCTCGATGCTGAGACCCTCCCCCCACAGGGTAACCTCGTCGCCGATCTCCACCTGCTCGTCGATACCCCGAAGGTCTACCGACAGCATGTCCATGGATACCCGCCCGACAAGCTGGGATTCCAGGCCATTGATCAGAACCGGCGTACCGGAGACGGCGTGCCGCGGATACCCGTCGCCGTAGCCGATCGCCACGACCCCGACGGGCATGTCTTCGGGACAGGTCCACGTCGCGCCGTAGCCTACTGACTCGCCCGCCCGGAAGCGATTGATCGCAATCAACCGGCTCTTGAGGGTCATGGCAGGGCGCAACCCCTCCCCGCTCATACCGTCGACGAAGGGGTTCACGCCATAGAGCATGACCCCGGGGCGAAGCCAGTCCCTGCGCGTCGCCGGCCACCCCAGCACGCCCGCAGAGTTGGCAAGGGAGTGTTCACCCTCGAGCCCCTCCACCAGGGAGTCGAAACAGGCGAGTTGCCGGTTGGTCACATCGCTGCGGCGGTCATCCGCGCAGGCCAGGTGTGTCATGAAACGCACGTGGGAATTCACCCAGGGGCATTCCAGCAGCCTGCGGTAGGCGTCGGCGACCTGCTCTCCCTGGAATCCCAGGCGATGCATGCCCGAGTCCACCTTCAGCCATATGGACAGCGGTCGTGGCAGGCGAGCGGATTCCAGCAATCGCAGCTGCCACTCCGAATGCAGAGCCAGATCAAGCCGGTAGCGGCAGGCCAGCGCCAGTTCCGCCGGCTCGAAGATGCCTTCCAGCAGCAGTATCGGGTGTGCGTAACCCGCCTCGCGCAGGGGGACGGCCTCTTCCATGCAGGTAACGCCGAAGGCATCGGCCTGGCGCAGGGCGCCGGCTGCCCGCAGCAGGCCGTGACCGTATCCGTTGGCCTTGATCACTGCCATCACCCGGCCCTGTTCGGCAACACCCTTCGCTACCTGCAGGTTGTGCCGCAGGGCATCGGCGCTGATCAAAGCGCGGGCGTCCCGGGTCACTGGTAACCCTCGCTCCGGTAGATATCGTGGACGTAGTTCTCGAAGCGGGTAAAATGCCCCAGGAAGGTCAGGCGGCAACTGCCGATGGGACCGTTCCGCTGCTTGCCGATGATGATCTCGGCGCTGCCCTTGTCGGGACTTTCCTCGTTGTAGACTTCATCCCGATAGATGAAGACGATGACATCCGCATCCTGTTCAATGGCACCGGACTCGCGCAGATCCGACATGATCGGTCGCTTGTTGGGACGCTGTTCCAGGCTGCGGTTGAGCTGGGACAGTGCTACCACCGGCACTTCAAGTTCCTTCGCCATCGCCTTGAGTGCGCGGGAAATTTCCGAGATCTCCGCCGTCCGGTTCTCCTTGAAACCGGGCAACTGCATGAGCTGCAGATA
>SLLM01000079.1 GCA_007134055.1 Ectothiorhodospiraceae bacterium
GGGGCCACGGAGCAGCGGCTCAGTTTCCCTTGAGCTCCAGGCGCCGCCGGTGCAATACCGGTTCGGTGTAGCCATTGGGCTGTTCGCGTCCCTTGAATACCAGATCACATGCGGCCTGGAAGGCGATGCTGGCGTCGAAATCCGGCGCCATGTTGCGATAGGCCGGATCCCCCGCGTTCTGCCGGTCCACTACCTCCGCCATGCGCTTCAGGGTTGCCAGCACCTGTTCGCGGCTGACGATGCCGTGATGCAGCCAGTTGGCGATGTGCTGGCTGGAGATGCGCAGCGTCGCCCGGTCCTCCATCAGGGCGACATCGTTGATATCCGGCACCTTGGAGCAGCCGACGCCCTGGTCGACCCACCGCACGACGTAGCCCAGAATGCCCTGGGCGTTGTTGTCCAGTTCCCGCTGGATTTCATCGCTGCTCCAGCGCGGAGTGGTTTCCACGGGCACGGTAAGGATGTCGTCCAGGTTTGCCCGGGCCCGGTTCGCGAGCCGGCTCTGGACCGCCTCGACGTCCACCTGGTGGTAGTGAATCGCGTGGAGAGTGGCGGCAGTGGGTGAGGGCACCCAGGCGCAGTTGGCCCCGGCCTGCGGGTGGGCGCTCTTGGTCTCCAGCATTTCCGCCATGCGGTCGGGTTTCGGCCACATGCCCTTGCCGATCTGTGCCCGTCCCTTGAGGCCGCACTCCAGGCCGATGTCCACGTTCCAGTCCTCGTAGGCCTTGATCCAGGGCTCGCCCTTGATGTCCTCCTTGCGCTTGAACGGTCCCATCTCCATCGAGGTGTGAATCTCGTCGCCGGTACGGTCCAGAAACCCGGTATTGATGAAGATTACTCGCTCCCGGGCCACACGCAGGCATTCCTTCAGGTTGACCGTGGTGCGACGTTCCTCGTCCATCACTCCGATCTTGATCGTATTGCGTTGCAGCTCCAGCGCATCCTCGACCCGGTTGAGAATTTCGCAGGCGAATGCGACCTCCTCGGGCCCGTGCATCTTCGGCTTCACAATGTATACACTGCCTTCCCGGGAGTTCCTGATCTCTCCCTGGCCCCTGAGATCGTGCAGTGCGCACAGGGTGGTCATGAGAGCGTCCAGGATCCCCTCCGGGATCTCGTTGCCATCCGCGTCCAGCACCGCCGGGGTAGTCATCAGGTGGCCGACGTTGCGCACCAGCATGAGCGCCCGGCCGGGCAGGCTGAGCTTGCCGCCGTCCGGCCGGGTATAGTGCCGATCCGGGTTGAGACGCCGGGTAAAGCTGCTCCCACCCTTGCGTACGTCCTCTTCGAGGTCCCCGCGCATGAGCCCTAGCCAGTTCCGGTAGACCAGTGCCTTGTCCTCGCCGTCCACTGCAGCCACGGAATCCTCGCAATCCTGGATCGCGGTGGTTGCCGATTCGAGCACGACGTCCTTGACCCCGGCGGCGTGATCCTTGCCGATGGGGTGGCTGCTGTCGATCTGGATCTCCAGATGCAGCCCGTTACGCCGCAGGAGGATAGACGTGGGCGCATCCTGTTCACCGGTGAAGCCGACGAACTGGCCGGGGTCTTGTAACGCTGTCTGCCGTTCCCCGTCCAGGGTGATGTGAAGCGTTCCCTGGCTGACTGCATACCGGCTGACGTCGCCATGACTGCCGCTCGCCAGAGGTGCTGCTTCGTCGAGTACCCTGGCGGCACGGCGGACCACTTCGGCGCCGCGTGCGGGGTTGTATCGCTCGCCCATCTCGAGTCCGTCGTGCTCCGGAATGACGTCCGTGCCGTAGAGTGCGTCGTACAGACTGCCCCAGCGCGCATTGGCGGCGTTGAGGGCGAATCGGGCATTGGTCACGGGGACCACCAGCTGAGGTCCGGCGATGGTGGCGATCTCCGCGTCCACGTTGGTCGTGGTCACCTGGAAGGGTTCGTCTTCCGGCAGCAGGTAGCCGATGTCCTTGAGGAATTGCCGGTAGGCTCCCGCATCGAAGGGCTGACCCTGCCGCTCCCGGTGCCAGTCATCAATGCGTTCCTGGATCCGGTCCCGCTGCTCCAGCAGTTCCCGGTTTCTTGGGCCCAGGTCCCGGACCATCGCCGCCAGGGTATTCCAGACATGATCGGCGCCGATCCCCAGGCCCGGAGTGATGTCTTTGGCGACCAGTTCGTGCAGCGGCGCGGCGACCTTGAGGCCGGCGCTCTCGATTCGCTCGGGCATGTGGAGAGCCTCCTCCCGGTTGATGGGCGTGATAACTGGCATGCGCCAGCATTCTGCAATTGAAGACTGCCCGCCATCATAGCCAATTAATGGAACCGAGTCACTACAATGGCAGTGCAATGTCTCAAAATCATGTTAAATATGAATTTTTATCGATACAGTAAAAATGGAAAATAAAACCACAATATGGAAATGTGATTCGTCCCGGGAAGCGCTGATCGATTCCCCTGGCCGCTGTCCGGAGAAACGGCTGCGTCATGGTCGCAGGCGTGCGAAAATCGGCAACCTTGGGCTACTCGGAGTCCGAATCGAACAGGCAGTCTCTACCGATGGACGAGATCCTGATTCGCAGACTGGAGCTGCGCCCGGGTTCGAGAGGGGATCTGCTCTGTGCGCCGCCCGGCTATGCGCAGCGGCTGGAGCATCCGCGGATCCGCCTGGACCCGGGCCGACGTCTTGATTTCCTGCTGCTGTTCGTTGCCGATGTCGGTGACCTTGAAGCCCGCTTCCTGGGCGCTCACCGGCGACTGCGGTACGATGGCCTGCTGTGGATCTGCTTTCCCAAGCCGGCAGTGGCGTGGGGCAGGGCCGATGGTCGCAACGACGGCTGGGCCTGTGTCATCCGTCAGGGTCTGGCCGGGGTGGGCCGGGTCTCCCTGGACCGCGAGTGGACTGCGGCACGCTTTCGTCCGCGGGAGGAACTGGCTCGCTAGGGCATCTTGCCGGTTCACGCGCCGTGCCGGGGGGCGCAGTTAATGGCGGTGTCGCGAAGGACCGGCATGGTCCTGATCTGCTGCACTGCCTCATTGTTCCAATCAGAGAATCATGGCTGGATCCTGCCACGATACGCAGCATATGGTCGTTCGCCCGATAGGAGTCCTGCAGGGGGATTTCGGTGGCAGATTCGGCACGCCCAGGCAGGCGGGGCTCACCCCGTCCGCCCGCGGCGTGGTCCTGCTGACGCCCCCGTTTGCTCGGGCGGAGGCGCTCGAGGGGTTGGCAGAGTATTCTCATGTATGGCTGCTGTTCTGGTTTCACGGCAATCGCGCCCCTGTCGGGCGTAGTCTCACCGTCCGACCGCCACGGCTTGGCGGCAATCGGCGCCTCGGTGTGTTCGCCACCCGTTCCCCGTACCGTCCCAATCCCATCGGCCTCTCCCTGGTGCGATGCGCGGGAATGGTACAGGAGCCCGGCCGCTTCGGCCTGCGAGTGGAAGGTCATGACCTCATCGATGGGACGCCGATCCTCGATATCAAGCCGTATCTCGCCTACGCGGATCGCGTGCAGCAGGCGTGCGTGCCTGCGGAGTTCGCCGGGGCGCCGCCGACGCGGCTGGCGGTCCATTTCGCAACCGAAGCGATGGAAACCCTGCGTCGACATCCCGATGGCGAGAGGCTGCAGCGACTGATCCGGGAAACCCTCGCCCTCGACCCGCGTCCGGCCTATCGTGGTTGCCGCGGTGACGGATGTCACGGCATGCGTCTCGCGGGCCTGGAGGTCAGGTGGAGAATGCGGGGCAAGGCAGCGGAAGTGGAGTCACTGGAGGCGGTGTGAACGCCCGGGCATCGGGGAGTCGCCGGATGACCCGCGAAACCGCGTGTATCATCCGGCCCCGCGGGACATCCAGGCTGTCGCGGCGTCAGCCGCTCCGTTCCCGGAGGTAGACCATCATCAATCCGGATTCGGTCAGCGCCTGTTCCAGCGCATCCCGGTCCAGACTGCCGCTGACACGGACGACCAGCATGCTACGATCCATGTCGATATTCTGCAGGACCACGTCGGGCAGGGCCTGTACCGGCCGTGTCTGCGGCCAGGCGCGCCCTGCTGGCGGCAGGCCCCGGACCTGGATCTCATACACGGTCTCGTTTTCAGGTTCCGCGCTGGCGACCGTGCTGGCGGGCAGCAACAATCCGGCAAGCAGGAACAGGACAAGTATCGAACGCATGACGAATCCTCCCGATTCGAATCGCACCGGCCCCCCTGCCTCCCGGAAAGGTGGGTGCCATATCGGCAGCGGGCAATGGCCACGCCGGTGTCTTGTTATCAATGCCATTCCGGGTACGAGGATACAGCGTGTCCTCGCCTCATTGTAGCCGTGCGAGGCCGATGGGATGAATTGGCGACGGCATGCGCTGGCCCTCTTCCTGGCCGTGGTCGTACTGGTGCTCGCGGTCGTGGCCTGGCTCTGGGCCGCAAGCCGTTTTCAGGACACCGGGGAGATGCGGGTTGCCGGGCTCGGGAATGCGGTGGAAGTGCTGCGCGATCGTCGTGGTATTCCCTATGTTTTCGCCGATGACGTGCGCGATGCGTACGTGGCGCAGGGTTTCATCACCGCCCAGCACCGACTGTTCCAGATGGAACTCTATCGTCGGCTGATCGCGGGGCGCCTGGCGGAAGTGATCGGGGAAGTCGCCTTGCACTCGGACGTGATGCAGCGGCTCCTCGATCCGCTGGGAAATGCCCGGGAGCACTGGCAACGGTTGCAGCCGGCGGATCGTATCGCCCTGCAGGCCTATGCGGATGGCGTCAATGCGTACGTCCGGGATTTCCGGCATGAACATCACCTGGAACTGCGCCTGCTGGGCATTCGCGCGGAGCCCTGGGAACCGGAAGAACTGCTGGCGATCGCGCATTACGTCGCATCCACCCAGAGCCAGAGTTTTCACTCGGCTCTTGTTCTGCAACGGGTGCTGGATCGTATCGGACCGCTACGTACGGCGGAACTGTTCCCGGAACTGCCATCACAACCACGTGATCAAACACCTTCCGTGCAGCCGTACCCCGCTGCCCGACCGCTGCCTGATGACCCGTGGCGGATCGCGCCTGCCGCGCCGGCTCCGGGTCTTGGCAGCAATGCCTGGGCCCTGGCCGGCGAACGCAATGCCGATGGGGGTGCGGTACTCGGTAACGATCCCCATCTTGACGCCCGGGTGTTGCCCGGCATCTGGCATCCGATTGGGCTGTATACGGCGGATGTCCAGGCACTTGGTGCTGCGGTGCCGGGACTGCCGGGGTTGCTGGTGGGTCGAAACCGTGACATCGCATTCGGTGTGACCAATGCCTACGGCGATACCCAGGACCTGTTCCTGGAGCAGCCGGATCCCGGAAACCCTGACCGTTACCTGGACGGTGACCGCTCGTTGCCATTCCGGGAGCGTGAGGAGTGGATCCGGATCGCCGATCCGGATGCCACCGGGGGCTACAGGACCCATCAGTTACGCATTCGCAGTACCCGCCGCGGTGTCATGGTTTCCGACCATCCGCCCGCCAACCGCACGGGAGTTCCGCTCAGCCTGGCCTGGACTGCCGCGGAGCCCCGGGGACAGGGCAGCCGGCTGGGTTTCGATCGCCTCTGGCAGGCGGGCAGCGAGCGGGAGCTGCTGCGGATCGCCGCAGACATACGCCTGCTTACCATGAATCTGGTGTATGCGGACGCTGATGGCAATGTCGGCTTTCGGGCCACGGGCCATGTTCCGGTGCGGCCCGGGGGCAATGGCAGCTTGCCCCGTCCGGTGCAGGGCGGGGATCACTGGGCCGCCCCCATCCCTGCGGTCTGGATGCCCGGGGAGCGCAACCCCGCCCGTGGATGGGTGGCCGCCGCGAATCATGACACGCGCCCGGTGTACTTCCCGTTCTATTACTCCGCCTTCTTCGGACCGGAGTACCGGTATCGCCGGCTTGCGCAACTACTGGATCGCGGCGAATCCCTGGATCGCCGCGAACAGTGGGGCATCATGCTGGATACCTACAACACGCAAGCGGAGACTCTTAGGCCGCGGTTCGTCGAGGCGCTGGACGGCCTGGTCCAGCGTCGGCAAGGCGATGCGTTGCTGCGCTCGGCGCGTGACACGCTGGCGACGTGGGATCTTCACGACCGGGCGGATGAGGCAGCACCGCTGATCTATCACCAAATGTACAGGGAATTCAGCCGGCTTGCGTTTCGGGACGTGCTGGGCCCGGGCCTCGCACGGGAGTATCTGGCATTGACCTATCTATGGAAGATGCCCCTCGATGCCATGGTCCGGGACCAGCGCCTGGATGCCTGGCGCGGGCCCGATCTCCCCGGAACCGAATCGATTCTGGAGGAGGCGGCGGAACGGGCCCTGGACTCGTTGCGTGACCGCCATGGAGACAGTGTGGCGGACTGGGCCTGGGGGGATGTCCACCGCATTACCTTCACGAGCCCGTTGCGGCCGTCGGGTATGGGCCGGGATCTGTTTGGGGGTGGGGAGCACCCCGCCGACGGCTCCGGCGA
>SLLM01000199.1 GCA_007134055.1 Ectothiorhodospiraceae bacterium
GATTACCGCAGAGGTCGCGGACGCTGCCCTGGACATGCTGAACGTGGACGACACCGGGTTCGATGATCAGGATCGACGCCTGCTGCTGACCATCATGGACAAGTTCGATGGCGGCCCGGTGGGCCTGGACAACCTCGCCGCCGCCATCGGCGAGGAACGCGGCACGATCGAGGAGGTACTGGAACCGTACCTGATTCAGCAGGGCTACATCATGCGGACGCCCCGCGGGCGCGTGACCACCGCCAACGCCTATACTCATTTCAACCGAACACCGCCGGGCAGGATTGCGGCGGAAACGCCGGATCTCTTCGCCGACGAGGGGCACGTACAACAAGAGTAGCGTGACGCCTGCCGACCTTCCCTCAGCCGGCTGGCGGGTCGTCCGGGACAGGGCGGCTGATCGGGTCGGCATGCCGGCACTCTCCCCATGATCCAACCGGCGGCCGGGAGCGGGACTCCCTCACCGACCACCTTTTTTGACTAGGCATCCATGACCCTGTATCAACCCAAATCCCTGGCGAAACTGATTCTCTACGGCTTCGCGTTTGTCTCGCTCCCCCTGGTACTGGCTCTGGGCTACGCGGCACTGCAGGTCGATCGCCTGGCCCACCAGTCCCAGAACGCCGTCTACCAGGCTGTGCAGGCGATCACCAACAGCCGGCAACTCATTGACCTGCTCACCGAGATGGAGCGTAGCGGCCGTCAGTACCTGATACTCGAGGAAGAGGACCTGCTGGAAGCCTTCGAGGAGGTCGACAGCCAGTTTGCGGAAACCGCCCGGCGCCTGCAGCGCCTGCCACTGGACCGCGACCACCTGGACAGCGTTGACATCCTGGTGGACCGACAATCGGAACTGGCAACGGCGATCCGGGCCGCGGACGGGGAGCTGGATCAGCCCGCCGTGGCCGGAGCGTTCCTGGAACTCAATGACCTCGCACAGCAGGTACTGTCCGGCAGTAACCGGATGGTGGATCGCGAGGTCGGTATCCTGCGGGATGCCGCCGGAGCCGCCCGTACCCTGCTGTTTGCCCTGGGTGTCGGGCTGGTGGTCCTGACGGTCGCCTCCGCGGCTGTTTTCACCTTTCTCATTTCCCGGCCCGTGCGCCAGCTGGACCGGGCAATCCGGCAACTCGGGGATGGCCGCTTCGATGTTCCGGTTCGGGTAGGCGGGCCCGAGGACCTGGAGTACCTCGGGGTACGCCTCGACTGGCTGCGGCAACGGCTGATGGAACTCGAGGAACAGAAGAGCCGTTTCCTGCGTCATATGTCCCATGAATTGAAAACGCCCCTTACCGCTATCCGTGAGGGTGCGGAACTGTTACAGGATCAGGCGGTCGGGGACCTCACCGCCGAACAGCACGAGGTAGTCAGTATCCTGCAGCACAACACGGTGGCGC
The DNA here is from genome assembly GCA_007134055.1 of Ectothiorhodospiraceae bacterium. Lineage (GTDB taxonomy): Bacteria > Pseudomonadota > Gammaproteobacteria > Nitrococcales > Aquisalimonadaceae > Natronocella. The sequence goes on from SLLM01000199.1 coordinate 1,398, forward strand.
TGCAGCGCCTTATCGAGGACCTGTTGCGTTTCAGTACTGGACACGAGGAATCCGCGGAACTGCAGCTCGCCGGTGTCCGTCTGCGATCATTGGTTGGCGATGTCTCCCGCAATCACAAGCCGGCGCTGATGAGCAAGCACCTGACCCTCGATACCGCGGTACAGGACATTCACCTGCACGCCGACGGCGAACGCTTGCGGACCGTGGTGGACAATCTGCTGTCAAACGCCATCAAATTCTCGCCCAGGAACGGGACGGTGGACGTTGTCGGCCACCTGCAGGGCGACACGGTGATCCTGGAAGTCGGGGACGAGGGCCCCGGCATTCCGGAGGAAGAGCGCGAGGTGGTCTTCGACGCGTTCTTTCAGGGCCGTCATCAGGCGGAAGGTTACGTCAAGGGTTCCGGCCTTGGCCTTTCCATCGCCCGGGGACATGTGGAAGCCCATGGCGGTAGAATCTCGGTTTCCAGCAATGGCAACCGGGGGACCCGCATAAAGGTGGTACTCCCACGCTATCCGGAAACGCGGGCCAGCCGGGCCGCAGCGGATGAACACAGAGCGGCATCATGAGACAGGTATCCAGACTACTGGCCCCCGGGCTGCTTGCGCTGCTTCTGGCCGGCTGTGCATCGATGGGCGAAAGCCTGTGCGAGATTCTCGACTGTCAACCCCCCGAACCTGAGCCGGAGCCGTCGCCAATAAACGACAGTATTGAGCCCGCCCCAGCCTGGGTGACGGCCCTGAAGCGCGACGTCGCCGCCTCGCCCACTGAGCGAACCGAACGTTATGGCACCCTGCGCACCAGCTTCAGCGCGGAGCGCTGCGACGCCGCCAGCGTGAGGCTTGCTGCCCTCCACCTGCTCCATCCCGAGCCCCCGGCAGAGGATCTGCAGGCGATACGTACTTCTCTGCGACAGTGCCTGGATGCAGCCGTGAAGCGGGAATACCATACATTGGCGCGACTCTTGCTTCCCAGTTTCTCACAGCACGCGGACGCGGCTGAGCAACATACCAGGCTGCAGCAGCAGCTTGATGATGAACAGGCCCGAAACGCGGCACTGGAAGAGCAGCTCGAGGCGCTGCGCGCGATCGACCAGAGTATTCGCGAACGTGGCCGGTGACCCGACAAGCTATTCGCAGGAGGCTTCGATGGAAGGCAATGTGCTGCTGGTGGACGACGATCCTGGACTCTTGCGGCTGTTATCGATCCGGCTGAAATCCGCCGGCTACAATGTCACGACCGCCGACGGCGCCGAGCGCGCCCTTGCCATCCTGGCGGCGCGCCGGCCCGATGTAATCATCACCGACCTACGCATGGACGGCATGGACGGGCTCGCCCTGTTCGACGCGGTCCACCGCAAGCATCCGACACTTCCGGTCATCATCCTCACCGCTCACGGCTCCATTCCGGACGCGGTCGAGGCCACGCGCAACGGTGTCTTCAGCTTCCTCACCAAGCCGTTCCAGAGCCAGAAGCTGCTGGAGCAGGTCGCCGGCGCCATGCAGATATCCGGGGGTGGCGAGACGGGCACCCCGGGCGTGCTGGATACCTGGGCCGAGGGGATCGTCACCCGCAGCGCCGGGATGAAGGACGTGCTGAGCAAGGCCCGCATGGTGGCGGATTCGGATGCCAGCGTATTCATCAGCGGCGACAGCGGCACCGGCAAGGAATTACTGGCGCGGGCGGTTCATCGGGCCAGTCGACGACGGGATGAACCGTTCATAGCGGTGAACTGCAGCGCCATCCCCGAACCCCTGCTGGAATCAGAACTCTTCGGCCATCGCCGTGGATCATTCACCGGCGCCACCCAGGACCACGCCGGTCTGTTCCAGGAAGCGAGCGGTGGCACCCTGTTTCTGGACGAGATTGGTGACATGCCCCCGGCGCTGCAAGTGAAACTCCTGCGGGTACTTCAGGATCAGCAGGTACGCCCGGTGGGGGCAAGCCGGTCCGTACCGGTGGACGTGCGCATTATCTCGGCGACCCACCGTGATCTGGAACAGGCAATGACGGAAGGCGATTTCCGGGAGGATCTTTACTATCGCCTGAACGTGGTTTCGCTGGAGCTCCCGCCGCTGGCCGACCGTCGCGAGGACATCCCCCTGCTCGCCAATCACTTCCTCGGCCAGCTGCGGGAGAAGTACGGCAAGCACGTGCGCGGATTCGCCCCCGAGGCCATGGAACGGCTGGTCAGTGCCCCGTGGCCGGGGAACGTGCGCCAGCTCTACAACGTGGTTGAGCAGACACTGACCCTGGCGACGACTCCCGTCATCAACGATACCCTGGTGCAGAACGCCCTTCGTGACGAACCAGGCACCATCATGCCGTTCGCGGATGCCAGGAAACGCTTCGAGAAGGACTACCTGGCGAAGCTGCTGCAGACCACCGGCGGCAATGTCAGCCAGGCAGCGCGCCTGGCAAGACGCAACCGCACGGAGTTCTACAAACTGCTGCACCGACACCATATCGATCCATCACTGTTCAAGGCTCCGAGCCGACAGTGACGACGCAGCCCTGTCTCCGAAAGGAGACAGGGCGAAACCCCGCAGGAGCAGGATGTCTCGAAAGATCCACGCTGGGACCGTCTCCAAATGACGACATCAATATCGAGAATCCAATTCAGGTACTTGCCGTAACTTCTCGTTACCCCGTACATTACCAATCTGGCTTTCACGGAATCATGCTGCAGCGGTCCTCCTACGGCGAATGAGCACTTTCTACTGGCCCATCCGGGTGTACTACGAGGATACCGATAGCGGCGGGATGGTGTATCACGCCAGTCACCTGCGCTTCTTTGAACGGGCTCGTACCGAATGGCTGCGGGACCTGGGTCTGGAACAGGATGTCCTGCGCCAGGAACTGGGCATTGCCTTCGTGGTCCATTCGATCAACGTCCTCTACCGGCGGCCGGCGCGCTTCAACGCCCTGCTGCAGGTCGCGACACGGGTCCTCCGGCGTCGGCGCGCCAGCCTGACCTTCGATCAACGCATCCTCGGCGATGACAACGAACTGATTTGCGAGGCCACGGTTACCGTAGCCTGCGTAGATGTGGCAACCGGATCGCCGAAGGCGGTTCCCGACGCACTGACCGCGGAGTGCATCCATGCAACCTGAAATGTCCATCATGCACCTGGTGCTGGAAGCCAGCCTGCTGGTCCAGCTGGTGATGCTCATCCTGGCACTGGCCTCGATCGCCTCCTGGGCGCTGATTTTCCAGAAGCGGGCACAACTGCACCGGGCCCAGTCGGATGCCGAGGATTTCGAAGATCGCTTCTGGTCGGGAGGCAACCTGGCCGAGATCTACGCCCGGATCGGGGCCAGCGAAGAGAACCAGAGCGGCATGGAGCGCATATTCCGGGCCGGTTTCCGGGAATTCTCACGCATGCGCAAACAGGGCTCCCCGGTCGCCGCCCAGGTCGAAGCAGCCCAGCGGGCGATGCGCATCACCCTCTCCCGCGAAGAGGACGACCTGGAATCACGCATTCCCTTTCTCGCCACCGTGGGCTCGGTAAGTCCCTATATCGGTCTGTTCGGCACGGTATGGGGCATCATGAACTCGTTCCGCGCGCTCGGTGCCCAGCAGCAGGCCACCCTGGCAACGGTTGCACCCGGGATCGCGGAGGCCCTGATCGCAACCGCCCTGGGCCTGTTTGCAGCGATCCCGGCGGTGATCGGATACAACCGTTACGCGAACCAGGTCGAGCGCCTGTGCGGACGCTACGACACGTTCATGGAGGAGTTCGTCAGCATCCTCCAGCGCCACGCCCATTCCACCGCCGCCAGCGGCGGGGAACGCTAGGCCGGTGGCAACCATGGGCAGGAGTTGCGGATGAGAAAGCAGCGCGGCACCCGGCGCAAACCGATGTCGGAGATCAACGTGGTGCCCTACATCGACGTGATGCTGGTGCTACTGGTGATTTTCATGATCACGGCCCCCCTGCTCTACCACGGCGTGGACGTCGATCTGCCCGAGATCGCGTCGGAGCCGGTCGACCAGACCAATGTGGACCCGGTCATCGTCACGGTCACCGCAGAAGGCGAGTACACCGTCAGTATCGGAATCGATCCGGACGAAGCGGTCACGCCCGACGAGCTGATGGATCTCGTCTCGCGGGTCATGCGGAACAATCCGCAGACTCCCGTCATGGTGCGTGGCGACCGCAGTGTCGCCTACGGTCACGTCCTGACGGCGATGTCGTCCCTGCAGGGCGCGGGCGTCCCCCAGGTGGGTCTCATGACCCGCCCGCCGCAGGAGTAGACAAGCGCCCATGCGCCCGACACGGCCCAGCCTGCGCGACAGCCGCTTCCTCATGTATTCGCTGGCGGTTCACGCCATCGCGCTGGGACTGCTGCTGGCTAATCTCTCGACACCTTCGATCGCCGTGCAGCGGGAGGAGCCCGTCGACGTGATCCATGCCGTCGCCTTTGACGAACAGGAAGTGGAGCAGAACCTGGACGCCCAGCGGCAGGAGCTCGAGCAGGCCCGCCAGCGGGAAGAGGAACGTCGACAGGCCGCCGAGGAGGCCCGACGCCAGGAGGAGCGCCAGCGACAGCTCGAGGAGGAGCGCCAGCGGGAGGCTGAACGTCGCGCCGCGGAAGAGGCGGAACGGCAGCGCCAGGCCGAAGCCGAACGGCGCAGGGAAGAGGAACGCCGCGCCGAGGCCGAACGCCAACGTCAGCAGGAGGAGGAACGGCGCCGTCAGGAAGAGGAGGAACGGCGTCGCCAGGAGGAAGCCGAGAGGCAACGGCAGGAGGAGGAGCGACGCCGGGGCGAGGAGGAAGCGCGCCAGGCCGAGGAGGAACGCCGCCGCGCCGAGGAAGAGGAGCGTAGGCGGCAGGAAGAGGCCGAACGGCAACGGCGCGAAGAGGAGGAACGGCGCCGCCAGGAAGAGGAAGCGGAACGACAGCGCCAGGCGGAGCAGGAGCGCATGGCACAGCAGGTGGAACGGGCCCGAACCCGGTTCGTCTCAGTCTGGGCAGAACGGGTCCGCAATTCC
>SLLM01000393.1 GCA_007134055.1 Ectothiorhodospiraceae bacterium
GGCGCGAATCCAGCGAGCAACCCAGCAGCAACACCGCGCCCCGCTGGCGGGTCACGCCGCCGACGGAGCCTGTCGGCGGCGGCAGCGTCCGGGCAGGATATCGTAGGTCGGGCCGCGATCCGTGCTGTGGCAATCAGATATCCCGGAGCCGTCGAGCCATGAAAGCCTCATTCGAGAAACTCCACCGGAGTTCCTACCTGAGCGGTGCCAATGCCGCATTCATCGAGGATCTCTACGAGCAGTACCTGCGGGATGCCTCCCGGCTTCCCGATCAGTGGCGGGCCTATTTCCAGGGTCTCGAGCAGGGAGATCCGCGACAGACCCGCGAGATCCCCCACAGCCAGGTGCGGGAGGAGTTTGCCCGCATGGCGCGGGGTAACGGTCATGCGGCAGGACGATCCGGCCGGGTCGATGGGGCCGGTCTCTCGCCCCAGGACGCGGAGAAGCAGGCAGCGGTCCTGCGCCTGATCAACGCCTGGCGGGTGCGGGGGCACCAGCGTGCCAATCTCGATCCGCTGGACCTGCGCCCGGCTCCGGATATCCCGGACCTGGAGCCCGCCTTCCACAACCTGACCGAGGCGGACATGGACCGGGAGTTCAACACCGGTTCGCTGTTTGCCGCGGACCAGATGCGGCTGCGGGACGTCATAGCCTTCCTGGAGGCTACCTACGGCGGGACCATCGGTTCGGAGTACATGCATATCACCGACACGGTGGAAAAGCGCTGGATACAGGAGAATCTCGAACGTCGCCAGGGCAGACCGGAATTCGACGCCGAGCGCAAGCGCTACATTATGGAGCGGGTCACCGCCGCGGAAGGAATCGAACGCTACCTCCATTCCAAGTACGTCGGTCAGAAGCGGTTTTCCCTGGAGGGTGGAGAGTCTCTGATTCCGCTGCTGGACGAAGTGATCCAGCGCGCGGGGGGCGATGGCGTCAAGGAAATGGTCATGGGCATGGCCCATCGCGGCCGCCTGAACGTCCTGATCAACATTCTCGGCAAGTCGCCGGCGGACCTGTTCCAGGAGTTCGAGGGTAACTTCAACGTCGAGAATGCCGGCTCCGGCGACGTCAAGTACCATCTCGGCTATTCATCGGACATACAGACCCCGGAAGGTCCGTTGCATCTGGCGCTGGCGTTCAATCCGTCGCACCTGGAGATCGTCGATCCGGTGGTGGTGGGCTCCGCCCGCGCCCGCATGCAGCGCCGCCACGATCGGCAGGGCGAGCAGGTGCTTCCGGTTCTGATCCACGGCGATGCCGCCTTCGCCGGCCAGGGCGTGGTCATGGAAACCTTCCAGCTCTCCCAGGCTCGCGGGTTCTACACGGGCGGTACCGTGCACATCATTCTCAATAACCAGATCGGGTTCACCACGTCCAACCCGCTGGACTCCCGTTCCACCGTCTACTGCACGGAAGTGGCGAAGATGGTTCAGGCGCCAATCTTTCACGTCAACGGTGACGACCCGGAGGCGGTGGTCCTGGTGACGCAGATCGCCATGGACTATCGGCGCCGTTTCCGCAAGGACGTGGTGGTGGACCTGATCTGCTATCGCCGCCACGGGCACAACGAGGCGGACGAGCCGGCCGCGACCCAGCCGATGATGTACGCCAAGATCAAGGCACGCCCGACCACCCGCCAGCTATACGCTTCCCGCCTTGCCGAGGAGGGGGTGCTGACCGAGGATGACACGAGCGGCCTGGTCACCGGGTACCGGGACGCCCTGGACGCCGGAGAGGTGGTGGCGCCCCACATCCTTACCGGGGTGCGTAATGACTATGCCGTCGACTGGCGCAGGTACTTTTCCGGCAACGGCGCCGCCGCCGTGGACACCGGCGTCCCCATCTCCCGGATCAAGGAACTGGCGGAGAACCTGCAGTCCCTGCCGGATCGGTTCGAACTCAATCCCCGCGTGGCCGGTATCATGGAGAGCCGGCGCAAGATGGGGGCAGGGGCGCTGGCCCTGGATTGGGGGTTTGCCGAGGTGATGGCGTACGCCACCCTGTTACGGGACGGCCACAAGGTTCGCCTGACGGGGCAGGACAGCGGTCGCGGCACGTTCTCCCATCGCCATGCGGTATTGCACAATGCCCAGGACGGTAGCACCTACGTACCCCTGAAGAACGTCACCACGGAGCCCGAGGACTTCGTCGTCATCGATTCGCTGCTGTCCGAGGAAGCGGTGCTCGGATTCGAGTACGGCTATGCCACCAACGATCCGGAGACACTGGTGATCTGGGAGGCGCAGTTCGGCGATTTCGTCAACGGCGCCCAGGTGGTCATCGATCAGTTCATCAGTTCCGGGGAGACCAAGTGGGGCCGGCTGGCGGGTCTGACCATGTACCTGCCCCACGGCTACGAGGGCCAGGGGCCGGAGCATTCCTCGGCGCGTCTGGAGCGGTTCCTGCAACTTTGCGCGGACCACAACATCCAGGTCTGCATTCCCACCACGCCGGCGCAGTTCTTCCACATGATCCGCCGCCAGATGTTGCGCGACTTCCGCAAACCGCTGATCGTCTTTACCCCCAAGAGCCTGTTGCGCCACAAGCTGTCCACATCCTCGCTGGACGATCTGGCCGAAGGCGGCAGCTGGAAGAACGTGATCGACGAGATTGATGACATCAAGCCGAAGTCGGTGGATCGCGTCATCCTCTGCAGCGGCAAGGTCTACTACGATGTCCTGCAGGAGCGGCGCAGCAGGGAGCTGGACAATGTCGCCATCCTCCGGGTCGAGCAGCTGTATCCCTTCCCGGAGGAAGAGCTGGCGCAGTTGCTGCGGCGGCGCTACAACCGCGCGAGCAAGGTGGTCTGGTGCCAGGAGGAGCCGAAGAACCAGGGTGCCTGGTACTCCAGCCAGCATCATTTCCGCAACTGCATGAAGGAAGGACAGGAACTGTTCTACGCGGGCCGGGAAGCGTCCGCGTCGCCGGCCGTGGGGTACCCCAAGCTGCATCACGAGCAGCAGCGCAAGCTGGTGGATGAAGCCCTGACGCTGTAGGCACGCATACGGAAGAGCGGGCCGGGATGGACCGGTTCTGGCTGACCATGAAAAGAGAGGACTGAATGAGCATTGAAATCAAAGTACCGGGGCTGCCGGAGTCCGTCTCCGAAGCGACCGTCGTCACCTGGCACAAGCAGCCGGGCGATGCCGTGGCCCGGGACGAGAACCTGGTGGACCTCGAGACCGACAAGGTCGTGCTGGAGGTCCCGTCACCCGCCGACGGAGTCATGGGGGAGATCAAGGCGGGCGAAGGTGACACGGTCACCGCCGATCAGGTCATCGGTTCCGTGGATGATTCCGCCGCCGCAGGGGCCGGGAAAGGTGCCGACGGCGGTGGGAAGGAGCCGGCGCAGGACAAGGACAAGCCCCAGGCCGGGACGGCGACTGAACCGCCGGGGTTCTCCCCGGCGGTACGGCGACTGGTCGAGGAGCATGGTCTGGATGCCGCGGCTATCGAAGGCTCCGGGCCGGGCGGACGGGTCACCAAGGAAGATGTCCTCAGGCATATGGAATCGGCCAGCGGAGGTGAGCGGGAAGGGGAACCGTCAGCCCCGGCGCCCGCGGCCGGCGACGCTCCGCAGGCATCCGCTGCGCCGGCTCCGGCGCCGGGAACACGGCCGGAGCGACGGGTTCCCATGACCCGCTTGCGTCAGCGCATCGCCGAGCGTCTGGTGGAGGCGCAGCAGACCGCGGCGATGTTGACGACGTTCAATGAAGTCAACATGCAGCCGGTGATGGACCTGCGCGCGCGGTACAAGGAGCGGTTCGAGAAGGTGCACGACATCAAGCTCGGCTTCATGAGCTTTTTCGTCAAGGCGTCCATCGAGGCCCTGAAGCGGTTTCCGGCGGTAAACGCGTCCATTGACGGCAAGGACATCATCTATCACGGTTACCATGACATAGGGATCGCCGTGAGCACGGACCGCGGACTGGTGGTGCCGGTATTGCGCGATGCCGAGCACATGAGCTTCGCCGATATCGAGGGGACGATCGTCGATTTCGGGCGTCGCGCGCAGGCCGGCAAGCTGGCGATCGACGAGTTGACCGGCGGCACGTTCTCGATCACCAACGGCGGCATCTTCGGATCCCTGCTCTCCACGCCCATCCTCAATCCGCCCCAGAGCGCCATCCTGGGGATGCACAAGATCCAGGAACGCCCCATGGCGGAGAACGGGCAGGTGGTGGTCAGGCCCATGATGTACCTGGCGCTTTCCTACGACCACCGCATCGTCGACGGCAAGGAGGCGGTGAGCTTCCTCGTTACCATCAAGGACATGCTCGAGGATCCGGCGCGCTTGCTGCTGGAGGTCTGAGGCGTCCGTCCAGCCCGGGACCCGCCCCGGCGGGGCCGGTCCCGTGTCGTAATCGAAAAGGGAGTCAGCATGGCAGACAAGTACGACGTGATCGTGATCGGGGGCGGGCCGGCCGGGTATGTGGCGGCCATCCGCGCGGCGCAACTCGGCATGACCACGGCTGTGGTCGACAACTTTGTCTACAAGGACGGCGAACCGGCCCTGGGCGGCACCTGCCTGAATGTGGGCTGCATTCCGTCCAAGGCGCTGCTGGATTCCTCGGAGCAGTATCACAAGGTGGCGCACCAGCTGTCCGCCCACGGGATCAGGACAAAGGGGGTGGAGCTCGACATTCCCACGATGATTGCGCGCAAGGACAAGGTCGTGAAGGATCTCACCGGGGGCATCGCCCAGCTGTTCAAGGCGAACAAGATCGACTGGCTGCAGGGACATGGCAAGCTGCTTGGAGGCAAGCAGGTGGAGGTGAAGCCGGGCGCCGGCCGGAAGAAGGCCCGGACCTATTCCGCCGAACACGTCATCATCGCCACCGGGTCACGCCCCATCGACATTGACGCCGCCCCGCTGCAGGAGGATCGGATCGTCAATTCCGACGGGGCGCTGGAGTTCACCGAGGTGCCGAAACGCCTGGGGATCATCGGTGCAGGGGTGATCGGCCTGGAGATGGGTAGTGTCTGGAGTCGCCTGGGGTCGAAGGTCGTGCTGCTGGAAGCCCAGGACCAGTTCCTGCCCCCCGTGGACAGCCGGGTGGCCCGGCCCGCCCTCAAGGAGTTCGAGCGCCAGGGCCTGGATATTCGCTTCGGGGCCCGGGTGACCAGTGCCAAGGTGGGCAAGAACGTGACCGTTCACTACGAGGACGAGGGCGGCAAGCAGAGCATCCAGCTGGACCGGCTCATCGTCTGCGTTGGCCGCCGCCCCAACACCACGGACCTGTTCACCGAGGACAGTGAGCTGCTGCTGGACGAGCGCGGCTACATCAACGTGGATGAGCAGTGCCGGACCAACCTTCCCGGCGTCTATGCCGTCGGCGACGTAGTGCGTGGCCCCATGCTGGCGCACAAGGGCTCGGAAGAAGGCGTGATGGTCGCCGAGCTCATCGCCGGCAGGCCGGGTCATGTCAACTACGAGACGATTCCCTGGGTGATCTACACCCACCCGGAGATTGCCTGGGTTGGCAGGACCGAGCAGCAGCTCAAGGCGGCCGGCGTGCCGTTCAGGAGCGGGACGTTCAATTTCGGCGCCACGGGGCGGGCCCGGGCGATGGAGGAGACGGCGGGCATGGTCAAGGTAATTGCCCACGGCGAAACCGACCGCATTCTGGGGGTGCATATCGTCGGCCCCCAGGCTTCCGAACTGATCGCGGAAGCGGTGGTGGCGATGGAGTTTCACGCCAGCAGCGAGGATCTGGCACGTATCATCCATGCCCATCCCACCCTGTCCGAGGCCGTACACGAGGCCGCCCTGTCTGTCTCCAAACGGGCGATCCACAAGGCCAACTGAGTCGACCCCCTGCCGCTGCGCACTTCCGGTTCACCCGCACGGCGTAGCGGCCCGTCTTCCCCTGTGACGCCTCCCCCGGCCGCGCCGCGGCCGGGCTACCCGGACATGCGCAATTCATGGCTACACTTGCCGGTGGGCGCCGGATCGGGTCCATCGTTGCCCATGAATAAATATTGTTAATAATTCGGGCTTCGGTCCGTTAACGTCGACAATCTCTGGATTTGCCGGTAAATCTGTTTAACAAATTGTTTTTATTAATATTTGGGAACAGGCGTACGCTGCGCTAAACTAGCAAACCCGATCGGGAGGAGGAATCGTTGTCATGAGTTCCTTTAAGGCGTTAAGGGTGTATCAGGACGACAAGGACGTGGATGCCCGCCTGGAGTCCATGGACGTGGAGCAACTCTCCGAGGGGGCGGTGGTCATCCGTGCGGCCTGGTCGGGCATCAACTACAAGGACGCGCTCGCGGTGACTGGCAAGGGAAAGATCCTGCGCCGGTTTCCGCTGAACGCCGGGATCGACGTGGCCGGGATCGTGGAGACGTCCGAGGATCCCAGGTACAAGCCA
>SLLM01000042.1 GCA_007134055.1 Ectothiorhodospiraceae bacterium
AACTCCACCGGGCCGTCCTTGCCGCGGATGCTGCCGGTGAACGGCTGCCCCGTGCTGCCGATGGGCTGCCAGCCGTCACCGACCTGGATCTGGCCGTTGCCATCGCCTTCGATCAGGAAATGCGACGACGGGAAATCATTGATGCTGGACAGATCCTCGGGATTGCTGATGACATAGGGATCCGCCTCGGTGCCGAAACCGCTATCACCGACCCGCACCACGTTGACCAGGATGTCGCAGGCCTCGGTAATCGGCCCGGTAACGTAGCGGTTGCCGTCCATGCCGCCACCGCATCCCAGGGCGGAGACGACGCCGTGACCGCTGTCCAGGGTTAGATCGAAGCTGGCGGTCTCGCCGATGGCCACGTTCCGGCTGTCCGGGCTGGCGCTGGCGCCCTCGCCGGTAACAGAGATGGTGACCGCGGCCTCCAGGGGTTCCAGTACGTGGATGGCGAACGCCGGCAGCGCGTCGCTGCGCCCACCCTGGTCGCGCACGCTGATCTCGACATCGGCATACACTCCGATGTCATCCAGCGTCGGTTCGCCGCTCAGCTTCCCGGTTTCCTGGTCGAAACTGGCCCATTCCGGCCTGTTCTCGATCCGGAACTCCAGCTCATCACCGTACTCCAGGTCCTCGTCGGTAGCTTCCGGAACGAAGGAGTAGCTCACACCGGCATGCACACTGGTATCCGGCGTGCCGCTGATCTGCGGGTCGTGCAGGTTGGCATTGGTGAAGGTGATGTTGCCGGAGGAGGGCTCCGCCACGTCCTCGCTGCTGGAACGCGCCTGGATGGTGTACTGCGGCGCGCCGCGGGTGCCGTCATCCACGTAGGCGAAGGCCACCTGACCCAGGGCGATCTCCTGCTGGGTAAACTCGGCAATGGGAGTGCCCGGATTGCTGACGTACTCGAACTGCCCGCGCACCGTCTCAAGGACCTCGATGGTGATGGGGCGGTTGTCCACGTCCGCGTAGTTGATGTTGCCATCACTCAGGGCCACGGTCTGGCCCTCGACGATGGTCAGCGCGTTACCGGCCTCCAGCGGCGGACCAGCCTCCTCGGGAGCATCCGGGTGCGGATCCACTTCCATGAAGAAGTCGTAGGAGTTGCTGCGGCCGTCCTGGTCCTCGATGAACACGGACACTGCCCGATCACCCACCTGCCGCAGGCTGAAGTTGTCCTGGTAGGTGAGGTTGCGGATCACCGCCTGCACCGCGGCCGCGGTGGCCGCCTCGGTGGTGAAGTTGATCTGCAGCGGCCGGCCAACGCCGTCCAGGGTGCCGTGCACCGCGCCGATCAGCTCACCCTCATGGAAAACCTGGCCGCCCTCGAAGCGCACCTGCCCGGCACCATCGCCGTGGCTTTCCACGCCCAGCACCTCGAACTCGCCGTCCACGAAGGTGACGTTGAACTTGAGACGGCCGCCCTGCAGGCTGGGATGCTCCGTGTAGCTCAGCTCCGCCTGCTGGTCCGGATCCACCAGCTCCGGCGTGGTGGAGCTGTAGGCGGTGCGTATTCCTTCCAGGTGGTCGATCCGCGGAGCCCGGGGATCCGGCACCACGAAGTTGACGATCTGGTAGCTGTGCACCCGGATGCCGTCCTGGTCCCGGATCTCGAAGACGATGGGATAGATGCCGGGATTGAGGCCGCTGCCCTCGGGGCCGGGATCGAAGCGGTACTCGTTGCCGTCCAGGGCGGCAAGGGCGCCCTGCACGTCACCCAGACTCTGGGTGTCGATCACCCCCGCCGGCGTGCTGAACGCCAGGTCATGGGTGTCGCCCTTGTCGACGAAGATCTTGCTGGTTTCGGGAACGTCCGCCTCGTAGGCCACCGGACGCTCGTCGGTGAGTTCCAGGATCAGGTCGATGTGGGTCCTCGCCTTGACGTTGCCGCTCTCGTCCAGATCCTCGGCAACGAAACCGGCGCTGTAGAGGCCTTCAGCCAGGGAGCCGGAACCACTCCAGGTGATCACCCCGGTGTTGGGGTGGATGGAGAGCCCCTGCGGCTGCACCTGACCGCCGCCACCGAACTCGGCATCGGTGGCAAGCCGGTAGCGCAGGGTGTCGGCATTGGGGTCGAAAGAGGGTACCCGGTACACCCAGTCCTCCAGCGTATTGCCGTTGGCATCCTGCTGGGGCACCTGCATGATGATGGGCATCTCGATCTTGGGGGGTTCGTTGCCGTTTCCGATGTAAATCGTGCCCTGGAAGCCCTGCATCGAGTTGGCGTTGTTCTCCAGACCACCGATCCGGCAGCACACCGAGTAGCTCAGATGGTAGCGGGTATCCGGATCCAGGTCGTAGGCGTGGTAGATGTCCGCCTGCAGGTAGTAGTCGGAGTCCGTCGGCTCGGTGCCGTTGATCCAGAAATCCGTGGTGCCCTGGTGCTGCAGGGTCAGATTCGGTGTAACGGTGAGACTCCCCAGTATGTTGATGGGCAGGGAGCCCCAGGTGGAGCGCCAGCCGGACTTGATCTCGATGACCACGTCGTTGCGCTCGCCGTCGCCGCTGAGATCGGTGAGCTGCCAGTTGATGATCCCGCCCCGCCCGTGGCTGAGTACGTGGCGATAGTCCGCCCGCGCGGCGGCAGTAAAGGGGAGCCCGGTGCTGACGGCGTCCGTGCGGTACTCCAGATCCCAGTTGCCGCCGAGATCCGCGTGGCCGACCCGGGTGGTGGAGGCGGCGACGGCAACCCCGGTGGCGCTCGCCAGGCCGTCCACGAAGGAGCGCCCGGCCGCGTCGCCGGCCACCTCGCAGCCATAGAGCAGCAGGTGGCCCTGTTCGCCCAGCAGCTCGCCAATGCCCGCCAGGGCAGCACCGCGCTCGGCTACCGACGTCTGATCGAACCGCCCGCCGGAGAGCTCCAGGGCGCCGGGGGCGCCGTGGGAGAGAAGGTGCACGCTGGACAGGCTGTCCACCCGCCGCAGGGTGCGCGCGATCGCCTCCAGGGGATCGGCACCGGGATTCAGGCGGAGCACCACGTGGTTCTCACCGAGTCCCTGCAGCAACGCCTCCGGATCCGGCGTGCCCGCGTCAACCACCACCAGGTCCGTCGGCGCTTCCACCCCGGCGCCGCTGTCTGCCTGTCCCCACACCGTGGCTGCGAACAGCAGCAGCCACGCGCCCAGAACGAATCGTCCTACCATGAGTATTGCCCCCGAACACTGGTTGTCTGTACATGACTTCCCTGTGGCGCGGATTCGCCGTTCCGCGCCATTGCCTCTCGATCACAGGAAGTCCGATTGCGGGGCATCAGGCCCCGGGAAAAGCACGTACCCGTCCGTACCGAATCTGCTTAGGCGTCACCCTTCAACTGGGAAAAGCCGGGCGCCGTTTCTTGCCGGCGTTCTTGTCGCCCGACGGATCTTTGTTACTTTCCGCACCGCATACAAGCGGATTGGCCTCCGGCATCTTCGTTTTGAGAACGGGTTCCCAGGTCTGGCTCGCGTTCTGTGACGGAGTTCGCCTGGAACGGCCTGTCACAGGATTTCACACTAACGGCAGGAACGGATTCCAGCCATAGGGGTGATTCCCTACGGCACGCCGTGGATCCAGTTGTACCCGGCGGTGGAGTCGCGTTCGAATTCTGCGGACTCGATCAAGCCTGCGGACAGCGGCATCCGGTATGAAGGTGTAGACAGAAGCGGGCCTTGCCGATACCACCAGCGCCCGGACCGGAGCAACGCACGATGACCCGAACGATGCCCGTGTACGTAGTGGACGATGACGCAAACATGCGTCACGCCCTGCGCCGCAGCATCACGGCAGCCGGTTTCGAGGCCCACCTGTACGCGGGTGGCCGTGATTTCCTGGGGGGCTGGGACGGCCGCCCGGGCTGTCTGGTACTGGACCTGTCGATGCCGGACATGCACGGCATGGAATTGCTGCACACCGTCGACCGCCGGGGACTCGACCTGGTGGTGCTGGTGATCACCGGCTACGGCACAGTGGAGGCCGCAATCCGGGCGATGCATGGTGGGGCACTGGATTTCCTGGAAAAACCCGTCGACAACATCCTGCTGCTGGAGAAGATCGAAGCAGCGGTGGTGACCGGCCAGCAACGCTTTGCCCGCCGCGCCCTGGCGCGGGACTACCGGCAGCGACTGGCCGCACTCACGACAAGGGAGGGAGAGGTGCTGGAGCTCCTGGTGCTGGGCATGACCAGCCCGGAGATCGGCCGCGAGCTGGCGATCAGCAGGAAGACCGTGGACATCCACCGCAGCCGCATCATGCAGAAGCTCGATGCGGCGTCGGTCACGGATCTGGTCCGGGACTGGTACAGCCTCGGTGCCGGGGCGTTGCACGCCCGTTCCTGACCGGAGACTGGCCCGCCTTCCCGCCGCGTGACGCGCATCCCTCAGCCACCGGAGCCGGGAACCCTCCGGGGTGCGGAGGCGGCCGGCATCCGCGCCGCGCGCACGCCGGCCAGGGTGCACACGCCCGCCAGCGTGATCGCGGCGGTCGCCCAGAACACCGCGGCCGGATGGCCCAGGTCCACGATCCGACCCAGCACCAGCGGCGCAACGACGAACCCCAGACTGAAGCCCGTGGTGACGATTCCGAATGCGGTGCCCACCGTTCCCGGTGGCGCCGCCTGGCGCACCATGACATCACGCAATGGCGCCACCACGGCGAAGAAGAAGCCGCTCAGCACCATCAGCGCCAGCACGCCGGGTAGCGGCAGACCGGTAATCCCGAGGGCGGCGATGAACAGGGCTGCGAGGGCGAAGGCGACGGCGGTCGCGAGCTCGTGCCGCACCACCCGGTCCGCCACCCAGCCGCCCAGCAGCGTGCCCGTGGCGGCGGCGATGAAGTAGCTGGTCAGGGCCAGGTTCGCGTTGCCGAGGGAGATGCCGTGCAGTTCCATGTTGGCGACCACCGAGAACGTCTGCACGCCGTTGCCGGCCATGGCAACGATGACGTAGAAAACGAACAGCGAGGCAATCACCGGCGTCATCAGCAGGGCGATGCCGGTGCGATCGCCGTTGGCCCGCGCCCGGGCTGCAGATTCCCGCGCCCGGCGACGCTGATCGGCGTCCGAGAGGCTGTCCCGGTGCAGCGTCAGAAAGACTGCCGCGAGGATCCCCAGCAGGCCCAGCATAACCAGCGCGGTGCGCCAGCCGGCAAGGCCGGTCAGCAGCAGGACCGCAGGGGGTGCCAGCATCCAGCCGATGTAGCCGGCAAACAGGTGGATACTGAACGCCCGACCGATCCGGTTCTCCCCGACCCGGGCAGAGAGAATGGCGTAGTCGGCCGGGTGAAAAACGGCGTTCCCGGCCCCCGCCAGGACCATGAAGGCAAGCATCGCCCAGTAGTTGGGCAGCAGCCCCACGAGCAGGATGGCCAGCCCGTTCAGGGCCAGGCCCGCCATGAGCACGGCACGACCGCCTATACGGTCCACCAGCATACCCATGGGCACCTGCATCACGCCGGTCACCACCGCGTACACGGATAGCAGGGCACCCAGCGCGAAGTAGCTGAGCCCGAGCTCGCCGTGCAGCAGCGGAAAGATCGGCGGCAGTACCAGCATGTAGAAGTGGCTGAACGCGTGCGCCGTGGAAACCAGCCCCAGCGTCTTCAGTTCCGGCCTGGGGAAAGGTGCGATGGCGGTTACCGCCGCGATGCTCATGAATTCACTCCCGTGGGTTCTCCTGCCCCCATTCCGGGAGCGCCTGCCGGGGATTCTGCCACATTCCGGTTAGCACGGCAGCGGCGACGAGCAAGTGAAATGTCTGTGAAACTTCACTTGCTCGAATGTCCTGCCTTTGCCATGCTGGCACACTGCCGGATGAATGACGCCTCCCGCGCATCTAAGTTGCACGCCACCGTACCGGAGCCACGAATGACCCAGCGCAACCGTATCGATACCCGCTTCCGGAGTGCGCTTGAGCGCATGGCCCGGGCCGGACGACTGGCCGTGCACGAGCCGGAAATCGACCCGCATCTGGAAGTCGCCTCACTGATGAAGGCCCACGATGGCCGGGAAGCGCTGATCTTCCCGCACGTCAAGGGATTCGACGCACCGGTGGTGGGTAACCTGCTGAGCTGCGCGCCGAACTGCGAAGCCGCCTTCGGGCTGGACTTTCGCGGCATCCGCGGGCTGGTGGCACGGGCCATGGGCAACCCGCTGGAACCGGAGGTGGTCTCCGGCGCCCCGGCACAGGACGTCGTGCACACGGAAGGCATCGACCTCGGCCGCATGCTGCCCGTGCTGCATCATGCCCCGTCCGACGGCGGGCGCTTCATCACCGCGGGAGTCGTCATCGTCCGGGATCCGGAAACCGGAATCTACAACGCGTCCTACCACCGCCTGCAACTGCTCGGACCCGACCGGACCGGGATCAAGCTGGATTTCGGCCGGCACCTGCGCCTGGC
>SLLM01000023.1 GCA_007134055.1 Ectothiorhodospiraceae bacterium
AGTGCGGTACAGGCCGGTCACATCAATGACGAAGTCCGTCGGCTCCGCGAGGCCCATCCGGATATCCCGCTTTATGCGGTTGCGGAGGACATGTTCACGTCCGGTGCGTATTACCTGGCGGTGTCTTCCGACCGGATCTTTGTCAGCGAAGCCACCCTGATCGGTTCCATCGGTGTACTGTTCAACAGCTTCGGAGCCGACGAGGCCATGGAACGGCTCGGGATCGAGCGACGGCTGTATACGGCGGGAGAGAACAAGGCGTTTCTCGATCCGTTCTCCCCGGCGGATCCCGAAGACGTAGCCTGGCTGGGGGAACTGCTGGACGACATCCACCAGCAGTTCATCCATGCCGTGCGGGAGGGACGGGGAGACCAGTTGGCCGACGATGACGCCTTGTTTTCCGGGCTGGTGTGGACAGGCGCCCAAGGGGTGGAGCTCGGACTCGCGGACGAGTTCGGCAGCGTCCACTCCGTGGCCCGCGATGTCGTGGGGGTCGAGGAACTTCGGGATTTCACGCCCCGCCGGACGCTGCTCGATCAGCTCTCGGGACGGGTAAGCACGGCGGCCACCAATGCGGTCCTGGAATGGTTGAGCGGTTCCCCGGGCGTGCAGTGATCAGGGGATTTCATAGCCGAGTCGGCGCAGCGCCCGGCACAGTGCAATCAACGGCAGGCCGACGAGGGCGGTGGGGTCGCTGCCCTCCATGGACTCGAACAGACTGATACCCAGTCCCTCGGCGTGGAAACTGCCTGCGCTGTCCAGCGCCGGTTCGCGCGACAGGTATCGCTCCACGGTCGCCTGGTCGAGCTCGCGAAAGCGTACGCTGTACGGAACAACTTCGGTCTGCACCGAACCGTCCCTTGCATCGAGCACGCACAGCGCGGTCAGGAAGCGAACGGCAGATCCGGATGCTGCCAGCAACTGCTCGATTCCCTCCTGCAGGGATCGGGGCTTGCCGAGCATGGCATCGTTTCGTACGCAGGTCTGATCCGAACCCACGATGACTGCCTGCGGATGCTCACGGGAAACCGTCGTCGCCTTCGCCCGGGCCAGTCTGCCTACGTAGGTTTCCGGGGGCTCGGAGGGTCGTCGGGATTCGTCCAGCCCGGGGCTGACTGCAATGAACGGGAGTCCGAGACGCTGCAGAAGTGCATGCCGGTACGGGGAGCTGGAAGCGAGAACCAGTGGGCGTGGCGTCGTCACCGCTTTCTCCTTGCAGGGTTGGTGGTCGGACCATGGAAATGCCTGTCCCCATCAACTGCCGGAGTTGTCGGGTCGGGCAGCCCGCGGTCGGCATGAACCATCCTTTTGACAGCGTTTTACCCCGCGGCTAATATGCGCGACGTATGATGCCACAGTCACTTCCCGCATTTGCCGATTTCCGGCCGTGGGTCGAACAGCAACGGGAAGCTTGCGGCAGTGTCCGCATCGCGGATATGCCCCGCCTGGTGGATCTGCTGGCCGATTCGACCGGGTCCGCGGATGTCGCACTGCGGTTTGGCCACGATCCCGGACGGCGGCCGATGATCAGCGGAGAGATCACTGCAAGGCTGCGCCTGCTCTGTCAGCGCTGCCTGCAACCCTTTGACTGGTCAACGACGATCAACCTCCGTGTCGGCATCGTGACTGACGAGGCGGCGGCGGACAATCTGCCGGAAGAGCTTGATCCGCTGCTTGTGGCAAACGAGCGGGTTCGACTCGTGGAGCTGGTGGAGGACGAACTCATCCTCGGGCTGCCGGTGGTGGCCCGGCACGAAGACGATTCCGCCTGCCGGCCCGCCCCATCCCGGACAGGCGGAGCTGATCGGAAAGAGAGCCCTTTTTCGGTGCTGCAGACGTTGCGGCAACGGGATGGAACATAGGTTCAGGAGACAACGAAATGGCTGTGCAACAGAATCGCAAGACCCGCTCGCGCCGTGGCATGCGCCGCTCCCACGACGCCTTGAAGGGCGCCGCGGTGTCGGTGGACAGCACCAGCGGGGAGACCCATCGCCGCCATCATGTGACACCCGACGGTTACTACCGCGGCCGCAAGGTGATGGAAACCGCCGACGAAGAATAGTACACCGCCAGGCCACGCCGGAGTCGATCGGACGGTACTGGAGGGGAGGGGACCCGCGCTGGTTTCGGACCGGGCGCGGGTTTTCCGTTCTTGAGGGCACGAGGAGGCGAGCCGGTCGATGACCGGCTCGTTGCTGGGAGGCCATGACAACGATTGCGCTGGATGCGATGGGGGGAGATCACGGCACCGGCGTGGTGGTGCCTGCCGCGATCGGGATGTGGCGTGACCACCCGGACCTCCAACTGATACTCGTCGGTGACGAAGCGCTGATCGCCGAGGAGATCTCGAAGGCGCGCATCACGCCGGACGAGCGTCTGCGCGTGGTTCCGGCTTCGCAGACCGTCGGCATGGATGAATCCCCTTCCCAGGCACTGCGCCTGAAAAGGGACTCCTCCATGCGGGTGAGTATCAACCTGGTGAAGGACGAAACGGCCGATGCCTGCGTCAGTGCGGGGAATACCGGCGCGTTGATGGCCACGGCACGGTACGTGCTGAAAACCCTTCCCGGTATCGATCGCCCGGCGATCATCACCACGATCCCATGCATCGGCGGTTACACGCGAGTGCTCGATCTCGGTGCCAACGTCGACTGCTCCGCCGAGCATCTTTTCCAGTTCGCTGTCATGGGCTCGGTGCTCGCCGAGGCGCTGGACAACATCGACCGTCCCCGTGTGGGCCTGCTGAACATCGGCGAGGAGGAGATCAAGGGCAACGATCAGGTCAAACAGGCTTCCCGCGTGCTCTCCCAGCAGGAAGGGCTGAACTACGTCGGCTACGTGGAAGGGGACGGGATATTCAGCGGCGAGGCCGATGTAGTGGTCTGCGACGGGTTCGTGGGAAACGTTGCATTGAAGTCGGCGGAAGGTGTCGCCTCCATCGTCAGCCATTACATGCGCGAGGAGTTCCGGCGCAATCTGTTTACCAGGGCCGCGGGGCTGATCGCAATGCCGGTGATCCGGCGATTCCGCAAGCGCATCGACCCGCGCCTGTACAATGGTGCAAGCATGCTGGGGCTCCGTGGTATCGTGCTGAAGAGCCACGGCAGTGCGGACATCTATGCGTTTCAGCGGGCGATCTCCACCGCGGTTCTTGAGGCAGAAAAGGCAGTACCGGCCCTGATCGACCGCCGACTCGATGAAATGCTATCCGAAAGGCCCGACAAGTGACCTACTCGCGTATCATCGGTACGGGCAGCTACCTGCCCGAGAAAGTGCTGACCAACGCCGACCTGGAGCGCATGGTGGACACCTCCGATTCCTGGATCGTGGAGCGCACCGGCATCCGCGAACGGAGGATCGCCGGCGAAGGGGAGTACTGCAGTCACCTTGCCATCGCGGCTGCGCGCAATGCCATGGCTGCTGCGAACGTCGGGCCGACGGACATCGATTGCCTCATCATCGGTACCTGTACCCCGGATCAGGTGTTTCCCAGCACTGCATGTCTCGTTCAGTATGCACTCGGCCTCAAGCCCGGCGGTGTTGCCTTTGACGTGTCCGCGGCCTGCTCCGGTTTCGTCTACGCACTTGACGTGGCGGATCGCTTCATTCGCACGGGCGGGGCGCGGCGGGCGATGGTGATCGGTGCGGAGACGATGAGCCGGGTGATCAACTGGACGGATCGGGGCACTTGCATCCTGTTCGGTGACGGAGCAGGCGCGGTCATCCTGGAGGCAGGCGACGAGCCGGGCATCTACTCGACCCACCTGCATGCAGATGGCCAGTACGAGAATCTGCTGACAGTGCCCTGGGGTGTCAGTCAGGGCGTCGAGGCCATGACGCCGGAGGGCGGCAAGATTGTCATGCGCGGCAACGAGGTGTTCAAGGTAGCCGTCCGCACCCTGGGCAGGATGGTCGAGGAGACACTGGTGGCCAACGGCATGACCCATGCCGATGTCGACTGGCTGGTTCCCCACCAGGCCAACATACGGATCATCCAGGCCACCGCCCGGAAGCTCGGTTTACCCATGGAACGTGTCATTCTCACCGTTGCGGAACACGGCAACACGTCCTCCGCATCCATTCCCCTTGCCCTGGACGCGGGAATCCGTGACGGGCGCATCAAACGGGGCCAGAACCTGCTGCTGGAAGCGTTCGGGGGCGGTTTCACATGGGGTTCCGCCCTGTTGCGATACTAGTGCGGCGATAGAGATTTCATCCCGATGAGCACACATACGGCGATCGTCTTTCCCGGCCAGGGATCCCAGTCAGTCGGCATGCTTGCGGCGCTGGCAGAGCAGCATGACAGGGTGCGCGCGACCTTTGCCGAGGCATCGCAGGCCTTGGGCGAGGATCTCTGGAAGCTTGCGCAGGAGGGCCCGGAAGGGCGGCTCGGGCAGACGGACATCACCCAGCCAGCCATGCTGGCCGCGGGGGTTGCCGTATGGCGCGTCTGGCAGGAGGAGCAGGGGGCCAGGCCGGCGTTCCTGGCAGGTCATTCCCTGGGTGAGTATACCGCCCTGGTCTGCAGCGGCGCGCTTGCCTTCGCGGATGCCGTTCCCCTCGTGGCCGAGCGCGGGCGCTACATGCAGGAGGCGGTTCCACCAGGCGAAGGTGCGATGGCCGCGATCCTCGGCCTGGAGGATGACACGGTGCGGGACGTCTGCGATCAGTCTGCCAGGGGCGATGTCGTGGAGGCAGTCAACTTCAACGCACCGGGGCAGGTGGTGATCGCTGGTTCCAGAGGCGCGGTGGAGCGCGCGGTGGACGCCGCAAAGGCGGCCGGCGCCAGGAGAGCGGTGCCTCTTCCCGTAAGCGTTCCGTCCCATTGCGCGCTCATGCGCCCCGCAGCCGAGAAGCTGGAACGCCGCCTCTCGGAGGTGGACATCCAGGCACCGGCAATTACGGTATTACACAATGTCGATGTCTCGGCAGCGGGTGCCCCGGAAGAGATCCGCAGCCGACTGGTTGCCCAGGTACACAACCCGGTGCGCTGGGCCGATACGGTACGGCACATGGCAGGAGCCGGTGTCGATGCGCTGGTGGAGTGCGGTCCCGGCAAGGTGCTTGCTGGCCTTGCCCGACGGATCGATCGCAGAGTACAGGGCCTTCCGGTGTACGATCAGGAAACCCTGGAGAAGGCACTGGTCGGCTGAGGAGCGGATCGCTGTTGATCCTCTCCGCGACCAGGCCAGGAATGGAGGAAGCTGATGAACGATACAGGCAAGCGGATTGCTCTGGTGAGCGGCGCCACCCGGGGCATCGGCAAAGCCATCGCCCTTGCTCTGGGGGAGCAGGGGCGAACGGTTGTCGGCACGGCTACCAGCGATGACGGCGCCAATGCCATAACCGCGTACCTGCAGGAGCACGGGATCAGTGGACAGGGGATGCGACTGGATGTAACGGATTCCGCGCAGGTGGAAGCCGTGGTCACGGATGTCGCACGGGAGCATGGCATTCCAACCATACTGGTCAACAACGCCGGAATCACCCGGGACAATCTTTTCATGCGCATGAAGGAGGAGGAGTGGAGCAGCATCATTGACACCAATCTCTCCTCCGTCTATCGCGTGAGCAGGGCCTGTGTACGGGGCATGATGAAGGCACGGTGGGGGAGAATCATCAGTATCTCTTCCGTCGTGGGTGCTACCGGGAACCCGGGTCAGGCCAACTACGCTGCCGCGAAAGCGGGCATGCTGGGATTAACGCGCTCCCTCGCCCGGGAACTGGGCAGCCGGGGCATAACAGCCAACTGCGTTTCGCCTGGATTCATCGATACGGACATGACGCGGGCACTGGAAGAATCGCAACGCGCCGAGCTCTCCTCCCAGATTCCACTGGGGATGCTGGGGAGGCCCGAGCACGTTGCCGCTGCCGTAGCGTTTCTGGCATCCGACGCGGCGGAGTACATAACCGGGGAGAACCTGCACGTCAATGGCGGGATGTTCATGCAATGAAACCGGGTGGAACGGTCTGCTATGGCAACCGGAAGCCTGTTTTCATAGAATACGCCGGCAGCGTCATCTGGACCGGCTCAAATCAGGAGAATGAATCTTATGAGCAGTATCGAAGAGCGCGTCAAGAAGATCGTTGTTGAGCAGCTCGGGGTCAAGGAAGAGGAAGTCACGTCTGAAGCGTCCTTCGTTGACGACCTTGGCGCGGATTCCCTGGACACTGTGGAACTGGTCATGGCGCTTGAAGAAGAGTTCGAGTGCGAGATTCCCGACGAGGAAGCCGAAAAGATTACGACCGTGCAACAGGCTATCGATTACGTACAGAACCATCTGGATCAGTAGCTCCGGGCGGTCCTGATGAGATCCAGACTCGAGAAGGGAGTTGGCCGGGGGGCCGGCCCCCTTCTCGAG
>SLLM01000068.1 GCA_007134055.1 Ectothiorhodospiraceae bacterium
CGGTAGAGGGCGCGGTCGGCCTGGGCGCGGGTTGCCCGCACCGCCGGCCCCTTGCGCGCGTTCAGGGTACGGAACTGGATGCCGCTGCAATCCGCCGCCCGAGCCATGAGGCCGCCCAGGGCATCGATCTCCCGCACCAGGTGCCCCTTACCGATACCGCCGATGGCCGGGTTACAGCTCATCTGGCCAATGGTTTCGATGCTGTGGGTCAGCAAGAGGGTGCGCACGCCGGTGCGTGCGGCGGCGAGCGCCGCCTCGGTACCGGCGTGACCTCCCCCTACCACGATGACGTCATAATACTGGGCAGAACCCACGATCAACTCCCGGGCGTCCTTTCGCGACGCCCTCCAGACTGCAGCGCCAGGCCGGCGCCTCTGCCACGATAGTGTAATCAGGCCGGTATGTTAGGAACAGCCGGAGGCGGCGGCAAGGATGGCTACTTGCCGATACAGAAACTGGAGAAGATGGCGCCCAGCAGATCTTCCGTGGTGAACTCGCCAGTGATCTCTCCAAGCGCCGTCTGCGCCTGCCGCAACTCCTCGGCAAGCAATTCGCCGGCCCCCGCCCGCAGCTGCGCCGCGGCTGCCTCCAGGCTCGCGTCTGCCCGCGCCAGTGCCTCCAGGTGCCGGCTGCGGGCACTGAATACGCCTTCCCCGGGATGAAAGCCCATACACTGCTTGAGATGCTCGCGCAGGGCCTCCAGACCGACACCGGTCACGGCACTCACGCCCAGTACCGGGGTGTCGCCTGTCTGCCGCACGCCGCCCGCGCCACCACTGAGATCCACCTTGGTGTGAATCAGGGTGCGCGGCACCGAGGCCGGGATCATGTCCTGCAGCCAGGGATCCTCCAGGGTGGTTCCCAGGCAATCGTCGATCACCAGCAACAGGCGATCCGCCGCGTCCATGGCGGTCCGGGCACGGCGCATCCCTTCCTGTTCAATGGAATCGCCCCGCTCCCGGAACCCGGCCGTGTCCACGACGTGCAAGGGCATGCCGTCGATATGAATATGCTCGCGCAGCAGGTCCCTGGTGGTTCCGGCCACATCCGTGACGATGGCAGCCTCGTACCCGGCGAGCGCATTCATGAGACTGGACTTGCCGGCGTTGGGGCGGCCGGCGATCACCACGGTCATGCCTTCCCGCAGCACCCTGCCCTGGTTTGCGGCTGCCCGCACCGACGCCAGCTGATCGCCAAGAGCAGCGAGCTTCCCGCCCACCTCCCCGTCGGAGAGCCAGTCGATCTCCTCGTCGGGGAAGTCGATGGCGGATTCCACGAACACCCGCAATTCCACCAGAGAGGCCGTCAACGCGTGCACCCGATCGGAGAACGCTCCCTGCAATGAGGCCATGGCCGCCCGGGCACCCGCTTCGCTGCCGGCGGCGATCAGGTCCGCGACGGCCTCGGCCTGTGCCAGGTCCATGCGGCCATTGAGAAACGCCCGTTCCGAAAACTCACCCGGTCGCGCCGGACGGGCGCCCAGCTCGATCAGGCGGCGCTGAAGGCGGTCCAGCAGCACCGGACCGCCGTGGCCCTGGAACTCCACCACATCCTCGCCGGTAAAGGACCGCGGCGCCGGGAAGTACAGCACCAGGCCCTCGTCCAGCGGTTCACCGGTGCCATCGAGGAACCGCCGGAAACCCGCCCGCCGGGGTGGCGGCAGGCCGCCGCATACGCCTTCGGCGATGGCCGTGGCCTGCATGCCCGAGATGCGTACCACACCGATCCCTCCCTGTCCCGGGGGGGTGGCAACGGCGCAGATGGTATCCCGGGAAACCGCCAGCTAGCTCTCCTCCCCCCGCTCGATGCGGCGGGTAATCAGCCATTGCTGGGCGATGGACAGGGTGTTGTTGACCACCCAGTAGAGCACCAGACCCGCCGGGAAGAACATGAAGAAAATGGTGAAGGCGAACGGCAGCGCCATCATCACCTTCTGCTGTATCGGGTCCAGCGGGGCCGGGTTGAGTTTCTGCTGCAGGAACATGGTGAGGCCCATCAGCAGCGGCAGCACGAAGAATGGGTCGGGCGATGACAGGTCGTTGATCCAGAGCATGAAATCCGCATGGCGCAGTTCCACGCTCTCGAGCAGTACCCAGTAGAGGGCGATGAACACCGGGATCTGCACCAGGATCGGCAGGCAGCCACCCAGAGGATTGATCTTCTCCTCCTTGTACATCTTCATCAGCGCCTGGTTCAGGGCCTGGCGGTCGTCCCCGTGCCGCTCCTTGAGCTGCTGCATCCGCGGTTGCATCTTGCGCATGCGCGCCATCGAACGGTAGCTGGTTTCCGAGAGCTTGAAGAACACGATCTTGATGGCCAGCGTCAGCAGAACGATGGCAAAACCCCAGTTCCCCACCAGACCATGGATCCAGTTCAGGGCGATGAACAGCGGCCGCGATATGATCGTCAGCCAGCCGTAGTCCACGGTCAGGTTCAGATGCTCGGCGGCCGCCGCCAGCCTGTCCTGCTCCTTCGGACCGACAAAGAGCTGACTGGAGAAGCTCGCCGTCTCGCCGTCCAGCACGTCACGCCAGAAGGTGTTCATGCCGAAATCGAAAACGTTGTTGGCGCGTTCCTGGCTCCAGTAGCGCCGCTCCTCTCCGTCCGGGGGAATCCAGGCGCCGAGGAAATAGTGCTGGATGATCGCCAGCCAGCCGTCGGTGATGTCGCGGTTCACCGGGTTGGAGGCCATGTCGGAGAAGGAAATCTTGTCGTAGCGGTTGTCCGGGCTGTTGATCACCCCGCCGGTGTACGTGTAGATGAACCAGGACGTGCCGTCGCCGAAATCGGCGTTGCGCCGGAGAAAAACCTGCTGCGAGGCACGCATGTCCACGCCGGTGGCATTGTCCACCTCGTGAATCACGTCCACCACGTAGGAATCCCGGTGGAACACGAAGCGCTTGGTGACCGCCAGGCCATCCTCGCTCTCCCACACCAGGGGAATCTCGATCCGGTCCTCGCCTTCGCCCAGCTCGAACTCGTCCCCGTCCACGCGGTAGACGCCCCGGGTACCGGGACCATCGGGTCCATCGGTGGTGGCAAGGCCGGCGCGGGCGGTGAACAGGCGTTCCGGATCGCTGCTCATCAGGCGCAGCGGCGTCGGATCCTGCGTGGATACCGCATAGTCCAGCAGATCGACCTGCTGGATTTCACCACCCTGGGTGTTGATGACCACATCCAGAAGATCGGTGCGGACCCGGATGTCACGGCCGTCATCCGCGTCCCGCTCCGCAGGATCCGCCGCCGGTGGTTCCTCCTCGACCACTCCCGGGCCCTCGGCGTCCAGGTCCTCCGGAATGAACAGATCATCCTCGTCGGGATCGTCCCGTTCCTCGGCAGTCCTTTCTTCATCGGTGGGTGCCGGAGCTTCCGGACCGTAGTCGGCCTCCCAGGCGCTCCAGATGAGCAGCAGGACAAAGCCCAGCGCGAAAAACTGTATGAGTCGTTGGGTATCCATGGACTAGTGATCTTTGGACCGGGGTTGGGGAACGGGATCGAGGCCGCCCGGATGGAGCGGATGACAGCGGAGCAGGCGTCGGCCGCCCAGATAGCAGCCGCGCAGGACACCGTGGCTGCGAACCGCCTCCAGCGTGTACTCCGAGCAGGAGGGGAGGAATCGGCAGCGTGGCCCCAGCAGTGGGCTCACCACCAGCTGGTAGGCGCGGATCAACAGGATGATTACCCTTCGCATCGCCTCGCTACATGCTGCCAGAGTCCGGTCAGTGCACGCCTCAAGTCCCGGCTGGAAGCACCGCGCGCCGCTGCACGAGGCAGAACGACCACATCGACCGGAGGCAGGTGTCCGCGGTTGCACCGGAACGACTCGCGGATCAGCCGCTTGAGGCGGTTCCTGTCCACCGCTCGCGGCGCCACCCGCCGGGATACCGCGAGCCCGAGTCGCGCGTGGTCCGTGGCCCCCGCCCGGAAAAGAACCGTCAGATAGCGGTCCCCAACCCGCCGGGGATCGGCGAACACCGCCCTGTACTGTGACGGCCGCAACAACCGGCTGGATCGGGGGAAACCGCAGCCGCCGCGGTCCGCAGCAGGCAAGTCAGGCCGACAGGCGCGCGCGACCCTTCGCCCGTCTCGCCTTGATGACGCGACGACCGTTCTTGGTGGCCATGCGCGCCCGGAAACCGTGGGTGCGCTTGCGCTTGATGACGCTGGGCTGAAACGTCCGCTTCATGAACTTGCTCGCTTGATCCGTGGGATGGGGCGGTGCTGCCGCCAGGCAAATTAGCCCGCGAAGATACTTCCAACGCGATGACGTTGTCAACGAAACGACTCCTTCCCTCAATGTGGCTAGGAGCCTTCGGGAAGTATAGACTCGAGGGGTCCGCAGCACGCGCCAGGGTGTCGGGCCCTCTGCAGCTGCATGGTGGCGGGCTTGACGGATTGACGGTCGGCGCCGCGCCGGCCGGGTACTGTTCCCATACGCTGAACAAATCAATGGGAGTCCGCTGGTGGACGACTCTGTCTGGCATAGCTGTCTGACCCGCCTGGAAGGGGAGATTCCGGAGCAGCAGCTCAACACCTGGATTCGTCCGCTGCAGGCCGTGGAGGCCACCAACGAGCTGCGCCTGTATGCCCCCAACCGCTTCGTACTGGACTGGGTTCGCGAACATTACTACCAGCGAATCCGCGAACTGGTGGAGCAGGCCTGTTCTCATGGCGATCTCGCCGTGCATCTGGAAGTGGGCAGCTCTCCCGCCAGTGCTCCCGGACAACGACCGGACACCGGAAACGGAACCCGGGCAACCACCCGGACCGTCGGAACCGGTACAGCCGGCAGGGCCCAGGCATCGACCGGCTCCAACATCAATCCCCGGTTCACCTTCGACACGTTCGTGGAGGGGAAATCCAACCAGCTCGCCCGCGCTGCCTGCACGCAGGTGGCCGGCAATGTCGGCAGCTCCTACAACCCGCTGTTCCTGTATGGCGGTGTAGGACTGGGCAAGACCCACCTCATGCACGCCATCGGCAACCTGATGCTGGGCAACAAGCCCGACGCCAAGGTGCTCTACCTCCACTCGGAGCGCTTCGTCGGCGACATGGTCAAGGCGTTGCAGCATAACGCCATCAACGAGTTCAAGCGCCATTACCGCAGCGCCGATGCACTGCTGATCGACGACATCCAGTTCTTCGCGGGCAAGGAACGCTCCCAGGAGGAGTTCTTCCACACCTTCAACGCGCTGCTGGAAGGGCAGCAGCAGGTCGTGCTCACCTGCGATCGCTATCCGAAGGAGGTGGACGGCCTGGAGGAGAGGCTCAAATCCCGCTTTGGCTGGGGCCTGACTGTCGCTATCGAGCCGCCGGAACTGGAAACGCGCGTGGCAATCCTCATGAGCAAGGCGGCACAGGAGCGCATCGACCTGCCCGACGAGGTCGCGTTCTTCATCGCCAAGCGGATCTGGTCGAACATTCGCGAGCTCGAGGGGGCACTGCGACGCGTCGTGGCCACGGCACGGTTTACCGGTGCCCCGATCACCATGGATTTCACCAAGGAGGCGCTTCGGGACCTGCTCGCGCTACAGGACAAGCTGGTTACGGTGGAGAACATCCAGAAGACCGTCGCCGAATACTACAAGATCCGTGTTGCCGATCTGCTGTCCAAGCGTCGTAGCCGCTCCATCACCCGTCCACGACAGGTCGCCATGGCGCTGGCGAAGGAGCTGACCACCCATAGCCTGCCCGAGATCGGGGACGCCTTCGGCGGTCGCGATCACACCACGGTCCTGCACGCCTGTCGGAAGGTCGTCGAACTCAAGGATGGGGATGCGCGTATTGCCGAGGATTACGCGAATCTGTTGAGAACTTTGACAACATGATGTGGATAAGCTGTTCACGAGATGATTAAGCGCTCATGGCGGAATCTTGTCCACAGCTTGTCTCCAGGTTGCTGGCAGTTCCGTCAACCGTGTTATACAGCAGTGCATCGCCGGGAACTGCCTGACGTCCATGGTGTTCTGCGACTTGTACACCGGAAGTGCACGGCACAGTAATAACAACAGGTTCTATAAGCATTATCTATTTATTATGGATCAGCAAAGTCGGTAGGGGCCAATGAAAATCGAGATTTCCCGGGAAGCACTCGTTCCTGCACTTCAGGCAGTCATCGGCGTGGTGGAGCGGCGACAGACCCTGCCCGTGCTCGCCAATGTTCTCGTGGTTGCCGATGAGGCGGGACTGTCCCTGACCACGACCGATCTCGAGGTGGAACTGGTTGCGCGGGTGGACCTTCAAATCGAGGAAGGGGGACAGATCACCGTACCCGCCAGGAAGCTGATGGATATCGTGCGCAATCTGCCGGAAGGGGCGAGCATCACGCTTACGGTGGATCAGGGACGTGCCGTGGTGACAGCGGAGCGCAGCCGTTATTCCCTGGCGACATTGCCGGCAACGGAGTTCCCGACGGTGGAGGATATCGGCACCACCGAACCGGTGCTCCTCCCCCAGGGAAACCTGCCGGAACTCATTGAACGCACCCAGTTCTCGATGGCAGTCCAGGACGTTCGCTACTACCTGAACGGCCTGCTTCTCGAACTTGAGCCAAAGCTGCTTCGGGCTGTAGCCACGGACGGTCACAGGCTGGCACTGGGGGAATTGTCCGGATCGGTGGAAGTCAATAATAATCAACAGGTTATTGTTCCTCGAAAAGGCGTTCAGGAGCTGCTCCGACTGCTCGACGACAGTGAGGACGAAGTTCGGCTGGAACTTGGAAGCAATCATATGCGGGTAACCCTCCCCGGATTGCGGTTTACCTCCAAGCTTATCGATGGCCGGTTCCCTGACTATCAACGCGTGATCCCGAAGGTGGAAGACAACGTGATGCTCGCGGATCGGGACACGTTGCGGCAGGCGCTGGTCCGGGCCTCGATTCTCTCCAACGAGAAGTATCGGGGGGTACGGTTCATCCTCGATAAGGACCTGCTGAAGATCCAGTCCAACAATCCGGAACAGGAGCAGGCGGACGAGGAATTGTCCGTCGATTATCCGGGAACCCCTCTGGAGGTGGGTTTCAATGCAAGTTATCTGCTCGACGCCATTACGGTACTGGATGGCCAGCAGGTGCGAATGGGACTGGTCGACGCCAACAGCAGCTGCCTGCTGCAGGACAGCGAGAAGCAAGAGTACCGCTACGTCGTTATGCCCATGAGACTCTGAGCTCCAGGCCGGATGCTGAAAGAGCTGGCCATCCGGGGGGTAAGGAATCTCGGCAGCGTTACCCTGCGCTTCGACCAGGGCTTCAACCTTTTCACGGGAGCCAACGCCGCCGGGAAGACGAGCATCCTCGAAGCCATCCATCTACTGGCCCGGGCGCGGAGTTTCCGTGCCGGCAGGCTGGAGCAGGTGATCAGCCGTGACGAGGACTTTCTGCGGGTCACCGGTGTGCTGGAGCAGGCGGGCAGCGTGCATCGCATGGGAGTGGAGCGCAGCCGTGCCAGCTTGCGGGTGCGGCTGAATGGACAGGACGTGCGGGTGCTGTCCCGCCTGGCGGTAATGCTGCCGGTTCAGGTGATCAATACGGAGACGCAACGCCTGCTTCAGGACGGGCCCGGCGCGCGGCGGGTGTTTCTCAACTGGGCCTGTTTCCATGACGCGGACGGCTATCATGGAAGCTGGCAACGCTACGAGCGTGCATTGCGCCAGCGCAATGCCGCGCTGCGAACGGCAGATGGCCGCCTTGCCGGGGCTTGGGAACCGGAGCTGGCGGAGGCGGCGTATGCCGTGGACGAATTCCGGCTGGACTTGAGCCGACGCCTGCAGCAGCGCTTGCAGAGCTATCTGGACGCATGGCTGCCGGAAGCCGGCGTAATGATGGAATACCGGCGGGGCTGGGGGGCGGATACGGATCTTCTGGAACAGTACCGTACCGGCCGGGATCGCGAGCAGGAAGCGGGCTATACGCTGCATGGCCCCCACAGGGCCGATCTGCAGATGCGGGCAATGGGCCTGCCGGCGCAACACGGGCTGTCCCGGGGGCAACAGAAGCTGCTTGCGGTTGCACTGGTACTTGCCCAGGTCGCAGAGCTGCGCCGCGGTAACCAGACTCGACCCTTGGTGCTGGTGGATGACCTGGCTGCGGAGCTGGACCTGCAACGGTGTCAGCAGGTGATTACCGGACTTGAGGAACTGGATGTGCAGGTGGTGCTGACGGCAATCGAGGCTGGAGATCTCCCCGGCGTTCGGGCGGCCCGGATGTACCGACTGGAAGGGGGGCAAGCGCTGGAGGTGGTATAATGGTTCGGTTAAATCCAAGGGAACCGACATGAGTGCTACGCCAAGTTACGATTCTGGAAATATCAAGGTATTACGGGGTCTCGATGCGGTCCGCAAGCGGCCGGGAATGTACATCGGCGATACCGACGATGGCACGGGGCTGCACCACATGGTCTTCGAGGTGGTGGATAACTCCATCGACGAGGTCCTGGCCGGTCATTGCAGCGTGATCGAAGTCATCATCCACGTGGACGAGTCCGTGACCATCGCCGACAACGGGCGGGGGATTCCCGTGGATATCCATCCCGAGGAGGGACGCTCGGCGGCGGAAGTGATCATGACGGTGCTTCACGCCGGCGGGAAGTTCGATAGCAACTCGTACAAGGTCTCGGGCGGGCTCCATGGCGTCGGTGTCTCCGTGGTGAACGCCTTGTCGGAGCGATTGCAGCTCACGATCCGCAAGGGCGGAAAGGTGCATCTCCAGGAGTTTCGCATGGGCGTGCCGGTGGAGCCCCTGAAGGTCATCGGGGAGACCGGGGAAACGGGTACGAACGTCACCTTCCGACCAAGTGCGGAGATCTTCTCGAACATCGAGTTCCATTACGACATCCTGGCTAAGCGCTTCCGGGAACTGTCGTTTCTCAACCCCGGCGTACGGATCGAACTCAAGGATGAGCGTACGGAGAAGGAGGACACGTTCGAGTATGCGGGGGGCATCAAGGCGTTCGTGGAGCACCTGAACAAGAACAAGGCGCCCCTGCACAAGGAAGTCTTCTACATCA
This sequence comes from Ectothiorhodospiraceae bacterium, assembly GCA_007134055.1. Taxonomy (GTDB): domain Bacteria; phylum Pseudomonadota; class Gammaproteobacteria; order Nitrococcales; family Aquisalimonadaceae; genus Natronocella. The sequence goes on from SLLM01000068.1 coordinate 9,003, forward strand.
GCGCCTGGCGGGGAGACATGGGCATTGATGTTGCCATGCAGTGGAACGACTCCTACCAGGAGAACATCTTCTGCTTCACGAACAATATTCCCCAGCGGGACGGTGGTACCCATCTCGCCGGGTTTCGCGGTGCACTCACGCGGACGCTGAACCAGTACATGGAGGCAGAGGGGTACACCAAGAAGTTAAAGGTAACGCCGTCCGGAGAGGATGTGCGGGAAGGTCTTACTGCAGTCCTCTCGGTGAAGGTGCCGGATCCGAAGTTCAGCTCCCAGACCAAGGACAAGCTGGTGTCGTCGGAGGTCAAGAGCGCGGTAGAGGCAACACTGTCCGAACGTCTCCACGACTTTCTCTACGAGAATCCCCAGGATGCCCGGGGTATCGTCGAGAAGGTGCTGGATGCAGCGAGGGCCCGGGATGCTGCCCGCAAGGCGCGAGAGATGACCCGGCGCAAGGGAGCACTGGATATTGCAGGGCTGCCAGGCAAGCTTGCCGATTGTCAGGAGCGGGACCCAAGCCAGTCGGAATTGTATCTGGTGGAGGGGGACTCAGCCGGCGGATCTGCCAAGCAGGGACGTGACCGGAGGACGCAGGCGATACTGCCGCTGAAGGGGAAGATCCTGAACGTCGAGAAGGCGCGGTTCGAGAAGATGCTGTCATCGGCGGAAGTCGGGACGCTCATTACTGCATTGGGTTGTGGTATTGGGCGGGAGGACTTTGACCCGGACAAGCTTCGCTACCACCGCATCATCATCATGACGGATGCTGATGTGGACGGATCGCATATCCGCACGCTGTTGCTTACCTTTTTCTACCGGCAGATGCTGACGCTGGTGGAACGCGGGCACGTGTATATTGCCCAGCCACCACTGTACAAGGTGAAGCGCGGCAAGCAGGAGCATTACGTGAAGGATGACAAGGAGCTGACCGAGTATCTGCTGTCCCTGGCGTTGAACAACGCTTCGCTGGTACCCGAGGAAGGTGCGCCGGGGATCGGTGGTGAACAACTGGAGGCTCTGGCGCGCCAGTACCTGCGTGTCCAGGATATTATGGAGCACATGGCGCGGCACCACGACCGGGAGTTCCTGCAGATGCTGCTGGAAAGCCGGGTGTTGAGGGAATCGGATTTCCGCGATGCGCGGTTCCTTCACCAGTGGTTCGAGGGTATCGTCGAGCGACTCAATGAAAAGCAGCCGACAGGAACCGCCTTTGGCCAGGAGGTCGTGGAAGGGCCGGACGGGGGGTTTCAGGAAGCGGTCGTCTGGAAGCGGAAGCATGGTGTGCGGCACGATTACCGGTACAGACCGGAGTTCTTCCTGTCACCGGAGTACAAGGCAATCCGGGAGCTCGCGGAAGTCATGGACGGTCTGATTGGGAAAGCAGGGTACGTGCAGAGGGGAGAACGCAGTCAACCGGTGAGTCATCTGGGCTCCGCCGTGGAGTGGTTGCTGGAGGAATCGAAACGCGGGCAGAGCGTCCAACGGTACAAGGGGCTCGGTGAGATGAATCCGGAGCAGCTCTGGGAAACAACGATGAATCCGGAGACCCGTCGGCTGCTGCAGGTTCGAATCGAGGATGCGGTTGCGGCGGACGAGGTCTTTACGACGCTGATGGGAGACCACGTAGAGCCGCGGCGGGATTTCATTGAGCGTAACGCGTTGGCGGCGACGAATCTGGACGTCTAACGAGGGCGGGTAGGTGTTCCACGTGGAACCAGGGCGCCGGGTTCGCTTGCCGTGTTCCACGTGGAACATTCTGTGTTTCGCCGATATCGGAGCCGCACTCAGGATCCCCTGTCCTTCCTGCTGCGCACCCTTCCCTTTTCTCCAGGCGCCTGTGATTCATAGACCGAGCTGATTGCCCGCGTGTTCTCTTCAATCCATTCCTTTACCACCTCCAAAAGCGTGTCGCCGTCCCGCCCCGCCGGGTCGATCGGGACACCGATCCGTACCTGAATCTCTCCCGGATACTTGAGAAAGGAATTGCGCGGCCAATACTCACCGGCATTGTGCGCGATGGGGACAATCGGATATCCAGTCTCCGCTGACAGTACCGCTCCACCACGCCGGTAGCGTCCGCAGCGCCCCGCGGCCACCCGGGTTCCCTCCGGGAATACAATGACCCACCGATCATCCGTCAGCCGTGCCCGGCCCTGATCCAGCATCTGCTGCATCGCTGCCTTGCGCGCGCTCCGGTCGATGGCAATGGGTGCCAGCAGCCGCAGGGCCCACCCGATCAACGGTATGTGCATGAGTTCCCGCTTGAGCACCCAGGTCTGCGGTGTAAACCAGTACTGGGTCGCGAGCGTCTCCCAGGCGGACTGGTGCTTGCACATTACGACGCAGGGTTTTCCTGGAATATTCTCCAGGCCTTCCACCCGATACCGTATCCCGCAGGTTATCCGGGCCCACCAGAGTAGAAAGAAACTCCACTGGATGAACAGGGCGTAGCGCCGCCGGTAGGGAAGGATCATGGCCACCAGCAGCCCGAGTGTCCCGAAGACGAGTGTTGCCAGGGCCGCCCCAACGGCCCAGGCAAGGGAACGCGGCGCTGCCAGGAGCTTTTCGCTCAGCGTCCGTTCCTGGAGAGGCTGTTTGTACCGTTCCTTGCTCACGGGTTCTCCATCGTTCTTTCGCCCAGGAGTACGCTAACTGCCTGGCGGAGATCATCGTATACTTCGACGTTCGTATCGATCCCCGCAGCTGACTTGTCTTCGGCCTTGCCCGTGCGAACCAGTATGGGCCGCGCGCCCACGTTTGCAGCCGCGGTCAGATCCCTCGCCGTATCGCCGATCACCGGGGTCCCGGCCAATACAAAACCGAGATCCCTTGCCGCGGCGAGCAACAGGCCAGGCGCCGGTTTCCGGCAGCCACAGCTGTGCTCCGGCCCATGCGGGCAGGCGTAGATCCCATCAATTCGACCGCCAAGCTCCTGTACCTGCACGCGCAGGTGATCATGAATGTCCTGCAGTGTGGCTGGATGCAGTAAACCGCGGGCAATACCGGACTGGTTGGTGCACACGGCAATCTGCCACCCGGCAACCGCAAGGCGGGCAATCGCCTCCAGGCTGCCGGGCAGCGCTTCCCATTCATCTACCGACTTGATGAAGTTCGCCGAGTCGCGATTGATCACCCCGTCGCGGTCGAGAATGATGGCGGGCACAGGCGAATCCTTCCGGTAGCTGCGCGATGTCAGACCAATGCCGATCAGGTTCCGGGAAGACGGGAGAGGTCCGCCACGCTGGAGAATAGGATGGACAGCTGTTTCAGCAATGCAAGCCGATTCTCGCGAACGCTGGTTTCGTCAGCCATGACCATGACGCCATCAAAAAACGCGTCCACCGGCTCCCGAGCGTGAGCCAGCTGCTCCAGAGCCGCCCGATATCGGCCGGCCCGGGTCAGTTCCGCCACGGTGCCGGCAAGCGGCTGAATCACCGCATACAGGGCCCGTTCTTCTTCCTGGATGAACTGTCCCGGATCCGGCGTGTCAGGCACGGTCTTCACTTCGGACCGGCGCAGCAGATTATGGACACGCTTGTTGGCGGCTGCCAGGCTACTCGCGGCTTCCATGCGCTGGAATGCAGCGCAGGCGCGCAATCGGCGATCGAAATCGAGCGGATCGTCTACCGGTACAAGGTCCCCGTCCTCGTCCACCCGGCGCGCGGCACGGACCGCTTCGAACAGTTCCGGAGCAAAACCCTGATCCAGATAGTAGGCCTTGAGCCGATCAAGGCAGAAAGCGAATACCGATTCAACGGCCGCTTCCGCGCCGATATCGGCGGGCAGGTGGCTGGCAGCGACATCAAGAAGCTCCAGTAGCGCGACGGACCGTTCGCCTTCCACGAGGATACGCATCAGGCCAAGACCTGCCCGGCGCAGGGCAAACGGATCCTTCTCCCCGGTCGGCGCCTCGCCGATGGCGAAAATCCCTACCAGCGTATCCACCCGCTCGGCGACGGCCAGCAGCTGTCCGGCGGCCGTCGACGGGATGGAATCGCCTCCGAACCGCGGCTGGTACTGTTCCTGTAGCGCACGCGGGATGCCTTTGCCGACCCCATCGTGCTCCGCGTAGTACCGCCCCATGATGCCCTGCAGTTCCGGAAACTCGCCCACCATCTCCGTGAGCAGGTCGCACCTGGCCAGGAACGCCGCCTGTTCCGCGGTATCCGGTGCCACCCCGAATCCGGGCGCGAGCCCCCGGCTGAGGGCGGCTACCCGAACAGCCTTGTCGTAGAGGCTGCCGAGTTTCTGCTGAAAGACAATTTCTTTAAGAGAATCAATGCGTTCACTCAACGGGATTCGCCGATCCCGATGCCAGAAGAAGTCCGCATCGGCCAACCTTGGCCGAATTACCCGTTCGTTTCCCCGGGCCACCTCCGCTGGATCACGGCTCGCCAGGTTGGCAATGGTGATAAAGCGCGGCATCAGCCGTCCCGCCGCGTCCCGGACCGGGAAATAGCGCTGGTGCCCCTGCATGCTCGAGATCAGCGCCTCGGGGGGGACTTCCAGAAACCGTTCCTCAAAGCTTCCGACAATGGCCACCGGCCATTCCACCAATGCAGTGACCTCGTCCAGAAGCGCATCATCCAGCACCGCCTCGCCGCCGAGCCGGGCCGCTTCCGTCGCGGTCTGGGATTCAATCTCCCGGCGTCGTTCATCGAAATCGGCGACAACGAAGCCTTCTTCCCGCAACTGACGCGCGTAGCTGTCCGGAGAGCGTATGGTCAACGGTTCCGGCGCGTGAAACCGGTGTCCGCGGGTACAGCGGCCGCTGCGTACTCCGAACACGGTCATGTCCACGACCGCTTCTCCGAACAGGAGCACCAGCCAGTGCACCGGCCGCACGAAGGCATAGGGTTCCGCACCCCAGCGCATGCGTTTGGGCACGGGAAGCTGGACCAGCGTCCGCTCAACGACCTCCGGTATCACTGCAGCGGCAGCCCGGCCGGGTTGGCGGGCCCTGTAGGCGAGCCATTCCCCCTTGTCCGTGTGCATGCGCTCCAGCTGATCCACCGAGACGTCGCAGGAACGGGCGAAGCCCAGTGCCGCCCGGGTCGGTTGCCCGTCCTCATCGAATGCCGCGGCTACAGCCGGACCACGTCGTTCGACGACCCGTTCCGGCTGTTCCGTACGGACCTCCGCAACCCTGACCGCCAACCTGCGTGGCGACGCGTAGGCGGTTGCCTCTCCTGGTTCCAGTCCTGCTTCCCGGAGCCCGTCCTCCAGTCGATCGCGCAATGCGTCCCGGAGTGTTTTCAGCGCCCTGGGCGGTAGCTCCTCGGTCCCCAGTTCCACCAGCAGGTCACGGCGTTCAGCCATGCGCCACCTCCGGCTCCGTCTTGCAGAGTGGGAAACCCAGGGTCTCGCGGCGGTGGTAATAGCCCTGTGCAGCGGCTCGGGCGAGCGCGCGCACCCGCAGGATATACCGTTGCCTTTCCGTTACCGAAATGGCGTGGCGGGCATCCAGCAGGTTGAAGGTGTGGGAGGCCTTGAGGCACTGCTCGTAGGCCGGCAGGGGCAGGTTGGCCTCGGTGAGGCGCCTGCTTTCCCCCTCGTGCGCGTCGAAGGCGCGGAACAGCCAGTCCGTATCCGCCAGTTCGAAGTTGTAGCGGGACTGCTCCACTTCGTTCTGATGGTAGACATCGCCGTACGTCACCCGTCCGGAAGGACCGTCGGTCCAGACCAGATCAAAGACACTTTCCACCTCCTGCAGATACATCGCGATGCGCTCCAGGCCGTAGGTGATCTCGCCCATGACCGGTTCGCAGTCCATGCCGCCCACCTGCTGGAAGTAGGTGAACTGGGAGATCTCCATGCCGTTGAGCCAGACTTCCCAGCCGAGACCCCAGGCGCCCAGGGTGGGGGATTCCCAGTTGTCCTCGACGAAACGGATGTCGTGGACTAGCGGATCCACGCCCAGGTGGCAAAGTGAGCCCAGGTACAGCTCCTGGAACTGCCGCGGTGACGGTTTCATGACCACCTGGAACTGATAGTAGTGCTGCAGCCGGTTGGGATTGTCACCGTAGCGTCCGTCCGTCGGCCGGCGAGAAGGCTGCACGTAGGCGGAGTTCCAGGGCTCCGGGCCAACCGCCTTGAGAAACGTGGACGGGTGGAAGGTGCCCGCCCCCACCTCCATGTCCAGCGGTTGCATGACGACACAGCCCTTGCCGGCCCAGTAGGCCTGCAGGGCGAGGATCAGCCCCTGGAAGGTGCGGGGATCGTCCCCGCTCTGCTTTTCTGCCACTTCAGCCAAGACGCACCCCGTGATATACCAAACGGTAAGGCGTGGATGGAATGCCCAATCGAGGCCGCTCCATCCGGCGCCAACAGGGGCGCAGTATACCCCGTACGCGGTTTCGCGCCTAAGGCCGACGATCCGGCACGGGTACCCGAAGCCCCGGGACACGCACGGATTTCCGTCCCACCGGAGGAAGCCGTGGAAGACGTCGGGAGTACGCGACAATGACGAAGCTGATCCTGGATTCGACCAGCACGGCCCAGTGGCATCGCCTGGTTACCGAGGCGCAGGCCTGCACCGCGCAACAGCTCGACGAGCAGAGCGAAAGCTATCTGGTCTTCCTGTTGATGCGCTACCTGCGCAGCCGCGAGTTGTTGCGCCGTGTAATGGCGCTGGGCTACCTGCATGCCATGGAGTCATCCGGACGGGTACAGGAGGAACGGCTGCGGGACGTGGGGGACCAGTGCCTGATGCTGGCCGGACTCTTTCCCGGCCAGGCGCGGAGGCGACGCGTGGGCAGTGACTATTTCGTCGATCTCGGCCGCAGCGCCTATAGCCAGGTTCAGCGCAATGCCGCGGGCGGGATCGGTGAGCTGTACGGTACCCTGGCGGCACAGTTCCTGGACCTGCGGGACGTGCTCCGGGCGCTGCGCGCAGTCCCAGAACCGGAGGGCGAAACCCTGGAAGCAGCGCTGCGGCGCATGGAGCAGACCGCCAGCCGGGAACCGGGGACCGCCTGGACTCCCGCCGGCAAGATTCCCGGTACGGCAAGCCGTCGCCGTCATTGATACGATGCACGCACCATAATGGTGCGTAATGGGCGGGAGTCGCACCGGCAAGGTGCGCATTGTCGCCGCCGGCAGCTATAGTTGCACCAGTAACGCGCCGGATCTGCCGTTTTTTGGTGCTGGCACAGAATCTGCTTCGAATCGACCCGACCCGATTTCACCCAGGTGAATCCTACAGACCACCCAAGCTGGAGGTAAGGCATGTCCCGTACCGGATCTGACGTCCTGAAGATGATCAAAGAGGAAAACGTGAAGTATGTGGATCTCCGCTTCACCGATACCAAGGGGAAGGAACAGCACGTAACGGTGCCTGCGGCCACCGTGGACGAGGACATGTTCGAGGACGGCAAGATGTTCGATGGCTCTTCGATCGCCGGCTGGAAGGGGATCAACGAGTCGGACATGATCCTCATGCCGGACCCCGATACCGCCACTCTTGATCCCTTCTTCGACGAACCCACCGTCAATCTGACCTGCGATATCATCGAACCCAATACCATGCAGGGCTACGAGCGCGACCCGCGGTCCATCGCCAAGCGGGCCGAGGCATATCTCAAGTCCACCGGACTGGGAGATACGGCCTTTTTCGGTCCGGAGCCCGAGTTTTTCGTCTTCGATGACGCGCGTTGGGGCTCCGAGATGTCCGGCAGCTTCTACCGGATCGATTCCGAGGAGGCGGGCTGGAACTCCGAACGTGTCTACGAGGACGGCAACATGGGTCATCGCCCCAGCGTCAAGGGGGGCTACTTCCCGGTTCCGCCGGTGGATTCGCTGCATGACATTCGCACTGCCATGTGTCAGGCAATGGAGGAACTCGGCCTGAGTGTCGAGGTGCATCACCACGAGGTCGCGACTGCCGGCCAGTGCGAGATTGGCGTGCGCTTCAACACCCTGGTGAACAAGGCCGACGAGGTGCAGAAACTCAAGTACGCCGTGCACAACGTAGCCGCCGCCTATGGCAAGACGGCCACCTTCATGCCCAAGCCACTGGTGGGGGACAATGGCAACGGCATGCACGTGCACCAGTCGTTCTCCAAGAACGGCGAGAACCAGTTCACCGGTGACAAGTACGGTGGCCTCAGCGAGATGGCACTGTATTACATCGGCGGCATCATCAAGCATGCAAAGGCCATCAACGCTTTCGCCAATGCCTCGACCAACAGCTACAAGCGCCTGGTTCCGGGCTTCGAGGCCCCGGTTCTGCTGGCCTACTCGGCCCGGAACCGCTCCGCTTCCATCCGTATCCCCTGGATTTCCAACCCCAAGGCGCGCCGAATCGAGGTGCGTTTCCCGGATTCCACCGGTAACCCGTACTTCGCCTTCAGCGCCATGCTGATGGCGGGTATCGACGGCATCCAGAACAAGATCCATCCCGGCGACGCCATGGACAAGGATCTCTACGACCTTCCTCCGGAAGAGGAAAAGGACATTCCCAAGGTCGCATTCTCGCTGGAGGAGGCGCTCGAGGAACTCGATCGTGACCGGGAGTTTCTCAAGGCGGGCGGTGTGTTCACCGACGACGCCATCGATGCCTACATCGAACTGAAGAACGAAGAGGTACAGCGCCTGCGGATGACCACGCATCCGGTGGAGTTCGACATGTACTACAGCGTCTGACTCCGGGGTCGCGCCGGTCGCGGGAGCGCAGGAGAACGGCCCGGTGACCGGCGCACCACCACCAGCACGGGCACCACCTGCCGGGTCGGCGACCGCCATCATCCGGGGTACACTGTGGCTGCGGATAGACGTCGGCGGCAAGCAGGCTGTTGCGGGAGGCGCCCCATGAGTCAGGGAAGGTTGTTGATTGCGGGACTGGTCATTGTTTTCGCCCTGCCGCTGGTGGTGCAGGCACAGATCTACCGGCACGTCGACGAGGACGGTACCGTCCGTTTCACCGATCAGCCCGGCCCCGACGCCGAGGAGGTGGAGCTCGACCAGGTGCCCACGTACCAGCCGCGGCGCGTGGAGCCACGGCCACGCCGGACACCTGCCGGAGCCGATGAGGAGCGACCCGCCACCAGCGGGTACAGCGAGGTCAACGTGATCGCGCCGGCCCACGAGGAAGCGGTGCGGGACAATCAGGGCAACGTCACGGTCCGTGTCGGTTCCCGCCCGGAAGTGGCGGACGACCACCAGTACCAGCTTCTCCTCGACGGCGAGGTCGTGGCGCAGGGTCGAGGGACCACGTTCCAGCTCGAGAATGTCCACCGCGGAGAGTACCGCCTGCAGGTCCGGATCGTGCGGGGAGAGGATGACGTCGTTGCCGAATCCGAACCGTCAACATTCTTCATGCTCCAGGCCTCCCGCCTGTCTCCGACCCGCTGATCCCGCTGCCGCGCGTTCGTGTTGCCTGCGCACCGTTGTGGTGCGTCGGCGGGCATGAGCGTGCCGGTAGACCGGGCCGACCACGTCCCGATCCCAATGGCGTGCAGCCTTGCGCGCCATTGTCCGGAGTATCCGGTCCGGATCTTGCTACGAGGGGTTCCATGACCGACGAGACGACCGCACCCGGCTCCGTTGACCGTGTTGTCGAACACCTCTCCACCGGTGTCGTGCTGCTGGACCGGTACCTGAAGGTGCGCTTCATCAATCCGGCGGCGCAGGCGATGCTGGCGGTCAGTGCGCGCCAGGTGGATGGCGGCGAGCTTGGCTATTTCACACCCGCCGGGCGGATGCTGCAGGAATCGGCACGTCAGGCGCTGAGCAGCGGCAATGCCTTCACCGAACGCGAGGCGCGGCTGCACGTGTCTCAGGGACGACAGGCAACGGTGGATCTGTCGGTGACACCCCTGCCCGGTGACGAAGTCCTGCTGGAACTCGTGTTACTGGATCGACGCTTGCGCATCACCCGCGAGCACCGACTGATCACCGAGAACCAGGCCACGAGGCAGCTTCTCCGGGGGCTTGCACACGAGATCAAGAATCCCCTCGGGGGGCTGCGTGGCGCGGCGCAGCTGCTTGAGCGTGAACTCGCCCAGGCGGAGCTCAGGGAGTATACCCAGATCATCATCGGGGAGGCGGATCGTCTGCGCACCCTGGTGGACGGCCTGCTGGGACCCAGCAGCCGACCCGACAAGCGGGCGGTCAACGTTCACGAGGTCCTGGAGCGGGTTCGCCAGCTGGTGGAGGCGGAGGCCCCGGTCGGGGTCGTGATCAACCGCGATTACGATCCCTCGATTCCGGACATCACCGGCGAGCCCGACCAGCTCATCCAGGCCTGCCTCAATATCGTACGCAACGCCATGCAGGCGGTCGGCCACCATGGGCGTATCACGCTGCGCACCCGGACCCAGCGCCAGTTCACCATCGGTGACATCGCCTACAAGCTGGTGCTACGGCTGGATATCATCGATACCGGGCCCGGCATCGCTCCCGACATGCTGGACCGGATCTTCTACCCGATGGTCAGCACCCACCCGAACGGGACCGGTCTCGGACTGTCGATCGCACAAACGCTGATCAACCAGCACGGCGGCCTGATCGAGTGCTGGAGCGAACCCGGGAACACGGCGTTTACCATCTGGCTGCCACTGGAGACCGAGAATGGTGGATAGGGATCAGATCTGGGTCATCGACGATGACCGTTCCATCCGCTGGGTTCTGGAGAAGGCCATCCAGCGGGCCGGCCATGTGGTGACGACCTTCGTGGACGCGGAGTCGGCTCTGCTGGCGCTGGAGTCCACCGAGCCCGGAGTCCTCGTCACCGACATCCGCATGCCGGGAATGCAGGGCCTCGAACTGCTTGAACAACTGCGCCGCCGCTGCCCGTCCCTGCCGGTCATCGTGATCACCGCCCATTCCGACCTCGATGCCGCCGTCTCCGCCTACCAGGGCGGCGCTTTCGAATACCTGCCCAAGCCCTTCGACGTGGACGAGGCGGTGAACCTGGTACAGCGAGCGCTGGAAAGCCGTAGCGAGGCTGGCAGTGGTAGCGCTGTCCCGGAAGAGGACGTCCCGGAAATCATCGGCGAGGCGCCGGCGATGCAGGAAGTCTTCCGCGCCATCGGCCGCCTGTCCACGTCCAGCATCAACGTACTGATCAACGGGGAGTCCGGGACGGGCAAGGAGCTGGTCGCCCGGGCGCTGCACCGCCACAGCCCCCGCCGGGAGGAACCGTTCATTGCCCTGAACATGGCTGCCATTCCCAGGGATCTGATGGAATCCGAGTTGTTCGGACACGAAAAGGGCGCCTTCACCGGCGCCCAGCACGCACGCCAGGGGCGGTTCGAACAGGCGAACGGCGGCTGCCTGTTCCTCGACGAGATCGGAGACATGCCCCGGGATCTCCAGACCCGGCTGTTGCGGGTACTCGCCGACGGCCAGTTCTACCGGGTTGGTGGACATACCCCGGTCTCGGTGGATGTGCGGATCATTGCCGCCACGCACCAGAACCTGGAATCCCGGGTGCAGGACGGCCAGTTCCGGGAGGATCTCTTCCACCGCCTGAACGTCATCCGCATCCACCTCCCGGCGCTGCGCGAGCGTGCCGAGGACATCCCACGGCTGGCGTCCTACTTCCTGTGGCAGGCGGCAGAGGAACTCAAGGTCGAGGGCAAGCAGCTGCGCCCGGAAGTGGAGCGATATTTCATGGGCCTGTCGTGGCCCGGAAATGTCCGCCAGCTGGAGAACGCATGCCGCTGGCTGACCGTGATGGCCAACGGCAAGGAGATCCACCTTCCGGATCTGCCGCCGGACCTGCGCGATGACGCTGGCCATGAGCGGGGCGCGGAAAGCTGGGAGGAATCGCTGGCGACCTGGGCGGAGAGGGCACTGGCGCGGGGCGAGACGGCATTACTGGACAAGGCATCGCCGAGTTTCGAGCGGGTCATGATCCGGGTGGCCATACGGGCGACGGGAGGCCGCCGGCAGGAGGCGGCACGCCTTCTGGGGTGGGGACGCAATACCCTGACCAGAAAGATCCGGGAACTGGAGCTGGACTGCTGACCCGTCAGCGCTCCGGTCCGCAGAAACCACTCAAACCGGAAAATTTTTCCTGAAAGCTTCGTAAGGGACGTCTAGAAG
>SLLM01000131.1 GCA_007134055.1 Ectothiorhodospiraceae bacterium
ACTCGCCGAGGCCTCGGCGAGTGCCTTGCCCGCGCTGCGTCGTGACCTGGCCGGAGCCATGATGGCGCGGCCCGGGTGCGTGATCACCGAGGGGAGCCTGCTGCGAGCGCATACCCTGGACGGTCCGGAGCTGTTCGGCAATGGCGGCAACGACATGCTGCGGGCCTTCGAGACAATCGGGGATGAAGACGGCGAGGGAGTCGCCGTCACCGGGGTGCCACGGGAAGCCGTAACTGCCTTCGTCGACGATCTGATTCACGCCTGGAACGGGCTTGCGCTGGAGGATTACCTGGATCCGGATTTTCCGCAGCGCTTGCGTCTGCTGGCGGATCTCGCGGAGCGCGCACCGCAGGAGAATGCCCGGGTCCTCGGTATCGGGGCCGTACAGCCGCTCGCGGTCGACTGGCAAGGCGAAGAGCTGGTGGTGCGGGTCATGATCCAGGCACGGGTCGGAATCGAAGGCGATGCGGCCGGAGATCACCGGGTGTCCCGGCAGGAGTTGCTGGTGCGTTTCGTCAGCAGGGTGCGCTGATGCGCCGGCTGGCGGCGGCACTGGTGCTCCTGCCGCTGTCCGCCGTGGCCCCGGCGGGCGCGGAGGACGCGACGCGCCTCTCCGGCGACCTCACCACCCGCGCCGATTACTATCGGCTCTCGGGCGACGACACCCGGTTGCCGGCACGCTATCGTCATGGTGGCTGGCAGGCCTACCAGGATGCCAACCTTCAGGGAGTGCGGCAGGCCCAGGGTCGACGTACGGAGGTCAGCCTTTCCGGGGTGCTGAGCGAGTCCGACTACCGCACCGACGAGCGCGGCGGGCGCCTGGAGTGGGCGCATCTGCGACACGAGGATGCCCGCACCCGCGTTCCCTATCGGCTCGATCTGGGTGACCAGCACGGGGCGTTCTCCCCCCTCACCCTGGACCAGCCCCTGCGCGCCATAAGGCTGGAGGCGCAGCCCGGCAGCGGCCATTCGGTGGTCTGGCTTTCGGGAGAGGAACGCACCGATGTGCCGGTTGCCTGGGACGATCCCGCTCAACGCGGCCTGGCGCACCGGGTGCACGGCGCATCCTGGCTCATGCAGGAGGATTCCGGTGCGCGCTATGCCGTACAGCTGCTCTGGCAGTCCCCGGACGAAGATTGGCTGGAAGAGAGCAGCGTCATCGCCAGCGTGGGTGGCAACTGGGAATGGTGGCTTGCCGGACAGGAGCTGCTCTCGGAGCTGGAACTGGCACAGCAGGAAGGTCGGTCGGTGCCGGACGCCCCGGCCGAGGGGCGGGGCGTCCGCGCCCGCATGCAGGGACGGGCGGATGATGCCCCCGTGTATTATGACTTCGCCTACCGCCGGCTGGAAGAGGGGTTTCTGCCTCTGGCGACCGGTCTGACCCCTGACGCCAGGGAGACGGATGCCGGTGCCGGTGTCGATCTGACCACTCGGCTGAGCATGAAGGGACGCTACCATGGTACCGTCAGCCAGGCGTCCGGACGCCGGCTGAACACCGACGACTTCCGCCTGACGCTGGAAGCCGCCGACACCCTGGGGCTCGCAACCGGGACGGATCACGCCTGGAACCTCCGTCGCCGGGAGCGTTCCGATCGACCCGGCGATGTTGACAGCAGGTCGAACGAGGCCCGCTGGACGGTACACGTGGGGCGCGGCGAGGAGGTCCGGTCGAGCACCCGCGTGGCGGCCAGCTGGATGGAGTCGGACGACTACACGCACGCAGGAAGAGACTTTCGCCAGCGGCGGCTGGAACTCAGCCACCGGCGACGGCTCCCGATGGGAGGAATGGAACTGAGCGCTACTCCCGGGGTCGACTACCGGCGACGCACCGGTCACCTGGGTGTGGGCGTGCTGCATCCGACGCTGGTGGTGGACGCGAGCGCCCGAAGCCACAGGGTTGCGCTGCGTCTCGGCTACCGGGAGCTGCGGCGTGATGCGGCGGCGGGGTTCGAGGAATACGGTCTGACCCTGAACTACCGCTTCCGCGTGGCTCGCCACACGCTGGGACTCGAGTATGATCGCCTCCTGTTGACCCCGGAGGAGGGAGACGCAGCGGCAGGCTGGCGTGCCGGCATGTTCTGGCGGTACGAGTTCGATTATCCGTCGCTGCCGATGTAACGTGGCACAGGCGAATCGCGGTAGCGGCGGTTCGCGGGACAAGCGAGCAATCCCATCCGATGAGCTGGCACGACGAAGAGCAAGGCATGCGGGCCGGCCCGCCGCCGCAACGTCCGGAGCCGCCCCAGGGGCCTCCGGTGCCGGGCGCGTTCCCGCCGGTGGTGCTGACGCTGATCGCCATCAATGTCGCAGTGTTCCTGTTGCAGCCCGGGCATATCGGCAGCCCGCTCTACCAGCTGTTCGCCCTCTGGCCGCTGGAGCCGGCGGTTTCGGTAACCGTGCCCTATCCCACCAGCAGCTTTCAGCCCTGGCAGTTACTGACCTACGGTTTCCTGCACGGGGGCATGTTCCACCTGTTCGTGAACATGTTCGCCCTGTGGATGTTCGGCACCCCGCTGGAGCACACCTGGGGTTCGCGCCGGTTCCTGTTCTTCTTCTTCTTCTGCGTTGTCGGTGCCGGCCTGATCCAGCTGTTCGTCGCCAGCCAGGCGGCCGCCGGCGGCGCCATCTACCCCACGGTCGGTGCCTCGGGAGGAGTGTTCGGAATTCTGCTGGGATTCGGCATGCTGTTTCCGAACAACCGGATCATGCTGCTGATCCCCCCCATCCCCATGAAGGCCAAGTACTTCGTCATCGGCTACGGTGCTTTCGAGCTGTTCGCGGGGGTGACCGGCAGCATCGGCGGTATCGCCCATTTCGCCCACCTGGGGGGCATGCTGTTCGGATTCCTCCTCATCCAGTACTGGCGCCGGCGATTCCCCTTCCGCCGGAGCTGAGCGGGCCGCAGGCGGTGTCCCGGTATTGCCTTCACGCCTGGTTGGCGCCCTCTCCGGCGGGTGTGCGGACAAGCCGCGCCCGGAGGTGGCCGATGCCGTTCTCCATCAGCGAGTAGGCGGCCGGAATCACCGCCAGCGTCAATAGCATGGAGGAGATCATGCCGCTGATGATGGCCACCGCCAGAGGTGCCTGTGTCTCCGCCCCGGCACCGGCCCCGAGGGCGGCCGGCAGCATGGCGAGGATCAGGGTCAGGGAAGTCATGAGGATCGGCCGCAGGCGGATCGGGCAGGCTTGCTGCAGAGCCTGATTCACATCCAGCTGCCGCTTGCTGCGGTACTGGTTGGTCAGGTCCACGAGCAGTATGCCGTTCTTGGTGACGAGCCCGACCAGCAGCACCAGCCCGATCATGGAGTAGATGTTGAGGGTGTGGTTGAACAGCCACAAACCGACGACGCCGCCGACCAGGGCCAGGGGCAGGGCGGCGAGGATGACGAGCGGCTGGGCGAAGGAGTTGAACTGGCTGCCAAGCACCATGTAGACGAGGATCACCGCTACCAGGAACACGAACAGGACCGCCGCCGCGGTGCGCTCAAACTCCTCTGCCTGCCCCACCAGGTTCAGCGAATAGCCCAGGGGCATGAAGGCCTCCGCTTCCTCCTCCACCGCGGCCACTGCCGCCGCCAGCGGAACTGCCGGCACGGAGTAGAACTGTGCCGAATACTGCAGATCGTAACGACCGATCACGGCGGGGCCGAGTTGCGGCTCGAAGCGGGCGACGTTGTCCAGGCGCACCATTTCGCCACCACGGCCGCGGAGAAAGATCCGGCGCAGGTCGTCGGGGCTGCGCAGGCTGCTGTCCGCCGCTTTCAGACGGATGTCGTAGCGTTCGCCGTCGCCGGGCTCGTCGTTATAGCGCGCGATGTCGATGCCGCCGGCGAGGATGTTGGCGGCGCGGGCGACCTCGAAGCTGGACAGGCCCAGGCCGGCGGCCCGGTCCCGGTCCACTTCCAGGACCAGCTCCGGCAGATTCAGGCTCAGGTCCAGGTCCAGGGTGTCAATCTCGTCCCGGTTCGCCAGGCGCCGCTCCATTTCCTCCGCCAGCTCCGCTACCTCGTGCAGGTCGGGCCCGGAAATATTGAACTGCAGCGGCTCGCCGCGCTGGCCCCCGATCAGCGGAACCGACGAGGCGAAGGCGCGGACTCCCGGGATCCCGGCGAGTCCGCCCTGCACCTGCCGGACAATCTCCCGCTGGCTGAGGCTGCGTTCCTCCCGCGGCTTCAGGCGCACGAAGGCGATGCCCTCGTTGGGCTGGCTCTGCGGGCCCAGGGCGATGGCGGTGAAATAGCTGTGAATCTGCTCGTGGTCCCCCAGCACCGCTTCCACGGAGCGCAGGGCGTCGTCCGTGTAGTCGATGCTTGAGCCCAGCGGTGTCTCGAATACCACCAGGAACTGGCCTTCGTCCTCCTCCGGGGCGAATTCGCCGCCAAGCTGACCCATCAGGCTGCCCGCAAGCACCGTGATTACCGCCGCCACCAGCAGGGTGGTCCAACGGAATCGCAGTACCCCCGCCAGCAACCAGCGGTAGCCGGATTCCAGTAACCGGAAGCCGTATTCCAGGAAGTTGTAGACCCGGCCGTGTACCCGGGGTACGGACAGAAAGCGCGAGCAGAGCATGGGGGTGAGGGTGAGCGCCACCAGGCTGGAGGCAAGTACCCCGAGCGCCACGACCATGGCGAAGGACTCGAAGAAGCGGCCGATGATACCGCCCATGAACAGAACCGGCAGAAAGATGGAGATCAGTGCCAGGGTGGTGGCAATGATCGCGAAGAACACCTCGTTGGAGCCGACGATGGCTCCCTGCACCGGATCGTCGATTCCCTGCTCCCGGTGCCGGAAGATGTTCTCCAGGACGACGATGGCGTCATCCACCACCACGCCGATCAGCAGCAGCATCGCCAGCATCGTCATGGAGTTCAGCGTGTAGCCGAAGAAGTAGATGGTGGCGATGATCGCGGCCAGGGAAATCGGTATGGAGATTACCACGATCAGGGTGGAGCGCAGGTTCTTGAGGAACAGCCACAGCACCAGGGCCGCGAACAGCATGCCCAGCCCGATGGTCTGGTAGAGGCTTTCGATCATCTCCAGGATGAAGACCGACTGATCCGAGGCAACGTGGATTTCCATCCCCGGCGGCAATCGTGGCCGGATCTCCTCGTCCACCCGTCGCTGTACCTCGTCGATGATGGCGACGGTGTTGGTACCGGATACCTTGACCACACCGAGCCCCACCGTGGGCTCGCCATTGAAGCGGGCGAGGGCGCGGCGGTCCTCGAGGCCGTCCACGACCTCGGCGACATCCCGCAGGCGGATCAATGCGCCGTTGCGGGACGCCACGATCATCTGCTCCAGGGCGTGCGGCTGGTGGAACTCCAGGTCCAGCTTGATCAACCGCTCCGTGGTGTCGTTGACCAGGAATCCGCCGGGGAGCTGGAAATGCTCGGTCTCGAAGGCATTGAGCAGATCCTGCACCGTGAGGCCGAAACTGGACAGTCGGTCCGGGTCCACTTCCACGCGGATGTTGCGTTCCAGTCCGCCGCCGATCTGGATTTCCCCGACGCCGCTGATGTTCTCCAGCCGCGGGCGGATGGTGTTGCGGGCGTACATGCCGAGCTGTTGCAGGGTGCGGTCCCCCTGCAGGGACAGCCACATGATGGCCTGGGCGTCCGTCTCCACCTTCTGGACCACGGGTGCCTCGGCGTCCTCCGGGAGCTCCTGCCGGACCTCGTTGATCTTCGCCTGCACTTCGTTGAAGGCGACGTCGATGTCCTTGTCCAGCTCGAAGGTGATGTTCACCGTGGAGGTGCCAGGGCTGGAGACGGACTGGATGTCATCGATGCCGGGAACCGTGTTGACAGCCCGCTCGACCACGGAGGTGATCGACGCGTCGATGATCTCCGGGTCGGCACCGGGTTGCGCGACCACGACCGTGACCACCGGGAAGTCGATGTTGGGAATGCGGTCCGTTCCCACCTGCTGGTAGCCGACGACCCCGAAGAGCACCAGCACTGCGCTCAGCATGACGGCGAGCACGTGGCGACGTATGGAGAGTTCCGGCAGCGTCATTGCGATTCAGGCCTCGATAGCAGGTGCGCGAACCCGTGGTCCGGGATGCTACTCCCGGGTACGTATCCGGGCGCCGTCCGACAGGAAGCCGGCGCCGTCCTCGGCAACGGCTTCTCCCGGGTCGAGCCCGGAGAGAATCTCCACGGAATTCGCTCGGCGGCTGCCCACTTCCACCTCCCGAGCATGAGCGGTGCCGTCCTCGATCACGTACACCATCTCGCCGGCGGGCCGCTGGACCAGGGACTGGTTGGGGACGACCACGCTCTCGCGACGGGTGACGACCACATCCGCGTTGACACTGCCGCCCTGGCGCCAGC
>SLLM01000233.1 GCA_007134055.1 Ectothiorhodospiraceae bacterium
GGTGTCCGGGTGTTCGAGGCGGAGGGTTCCCAGGTCTGCCGGAAGGTCGGTGAGGTGCGAGCAAATCGCAGCCACCCGGTCATGGGCCGGCAGGTGGGTGATTTCCGTCAGCCACAGGAGGCACTGGCGGGCAAAAATCCAGTCGCGCCAGTGGAGGCTGGCGGCGAACGCGCGCCAGCCGTCCTCGGCGACCCGGTGATAGCGCAGCCACCCGGCCCCTGCCTCGGCCTCGCAGTATCCCGCAATGCCGGCTCGGGTGGTGCGGTCCATGGTTTCGGCGGCGCAGTCCCCTTCGAAACCGGATCGGCATTGCAGGAGTAACCCGCTACCGGAGGGCAGTGTGTTCCTGGCATGCGACATGGCTGGATTCTACGGTATCGGCGCGGCCGGGCGCAGGACAGAGGTTCGTCGGCCGGGATGCCCGTCCGTCGACCGGCACCGGGCCGCGAACACTCGCATCCGCATCCATGTCGTGGGACACTGGCCGGGAACCGGAGCGGGACGGGTCGTGCCGCCCGCGAGGCTTGGAATTCACGGCCGGGCACACGCGGAATTCCGGCCGGGCAGTGTTCCCCAACAGGAGGATTCATGGAAACGATTCTGCTCATTTTCGGTGCGGCGGTTGTCGCGCTGGTGGCATCCGCCATCCGGATACTCAGGGAGTACGAGCGAGGTGTCATATTCCAGCTCGGCCGCTTCTGGAAGGTCAAGGGTCCCGGGCTGATCATCGTGATCCCGGTCATCCAACAGATGGTCCGCATCGACCTGCGCACCGTGGTGATGGATGTACCCAGCCAGGACGTGATCTCCAAGGACAACGTCTCCGTCGCCGTGAACGCAGTGCTGTATTTCCGGGTCGTCGATCCCGAGCGGGCTGTCATCAACGTCGAGGATTACTACGCCGCCACCAGCCAGCTGGCCCAGACCACGCTGCGCTCGGTACTCGGGCAGCACGACCTGGACGAGATGCTGGCGGAACGGGACAAGCTGAACGCGGATATCCAGAGCATTCTCGACGAGCAGACTGACGCCTGGGGAATCAAGGTGCTCAACGTCGAGATCAAGCATGTCGATATCGACGAGAGCATGATCCGCGCGATCGCCCAGCAGGCGGAGGCCGAACGCAGCCGGCGGGCCAAGATCATCCATGCCGAGGGGGAAATGCAGGCTGCCCAGAAACTGCAGGATGCGGCCAATATCCTGTCCGGCAACCCCCAGGCGCTGCAGTTGCGTTACCTGCAGACGCTGAACTCCATCGCCGGTGAGCAGAATTCCACCATTGTATTCCCGCTGCCGATCGAGCTGATGTCGGCATTCTCCGGCCTGATCGACAAGAAGGACAAGGGTCGGCCGGATGGTGGTGACAAGTCCTGATTCGCGGGCCGGCGGGAGAGGAGACCCCGCTGCCATAGAGGCGTTTCTCGACGCCCTGTGGATGGAGCACGGCCTGAGCCGGCATACCCTGGCCGCGTATGGCAGTGACCTGCGGCACTACGCGCGCTGGCTTGCCGGCCGGCGACAGACGCTCGCTGATGCCGGCCGGGAGCACCTGCTCGCCTATCTCGCCGACCGCGTCCAGGCCGGCGCGCGGCCGCGCACGACGGCGAGACTGCTATCCACGTTGCGACGCTTCTATCGCTGGTTGGTACGGGAGGGGCGGCTGGCCGTGGATCCGAGCGCCGAGGTGGAGGCGCCACGGCTCGGCCGACCCTTGCCGCGGGTGATGAGCGAGCAGGATGTCGAAGCCCTGCTTGCCGCCCCCGATACGGACTCGCCGCTCGGCCTGCGGGACCGGGCCATGCTGGAGACGCTCTATGCCACGGGCCTGCGTGTCTCCGAGCTGGTGCGTCTGGCGCTCGGGGAGCTCAACCTGGTCCAGGGTGTGGTGCGAATCGTCGGCAAGGGCAACAAGGAACGCCTCGTTCCCCTGGGTGAAGAGGCGATCGGCTGGCTCGACGGCTACCTCGCCCGCGCACGGCCCCAGCTGCTCGGAAGCCGTAGCTGCGCACAGGTCTTCGTGACCGCACGGGGTGCGGGAATGACCCGCCAGGCATTCTGGTGCCGGATCAAGGAATACGCCGGTATTGCCGGCATGGGATCCGGACCGTCTCCCCACACCCTGCGGCATTCCTTTGCCACGCACTTGATCAACCATGGCGCCGACCTGCGTGTGGTACAGTTGCTTCTTGGACACAGTGACCTGTCCACTACCCAGATCTACACCCACGTTGCGCAGCACCGGCTACAGGAACTGCACAGGAAGCATCACCCCAGGGGGTGATGCGATGGCCAATATCAACGTATCCGGAGAGACTCCATGATGAAACTCCCACTCACCTGGTTTACGGGGTTGCTGCTCGTGGTGCTGGCGGCGGCCGCGAATGCGGATGACGACGTGCGCGAGCGCATCGAATCCAGGATGGCGGAGGTGGGTATCGACGCCGAGATCCAGCAGATGCGCGAATCCCCGGTTGCCGGCCTCTACATGGTGATGATCGAGGGGCAGGTGGTCTATGTCTCCGCGGACGGCCGTTATCTGCTCCAGGGGGAAATGCTGGACCTGGAGGCCCGACAGGCGGTGGCGGAAACCATGCGCCAGGCCATGCGCGCGGAACGCCTGGCCGAGTACGACGAAGAGCACCTGATCATCTACCCCGCGCAGGGGGAGACCGCGCACGTGGTAACCGTGTTCACGGATATCGACTGCCCCTACTGCCAGCGCATGCACCAGGGCATCGATGATTACACCGCCCTTGGAATCGAGGTCCGCTACGTCCAGTTCCCCCGCGCCGGCGTGGGGTCCGGTTCGTACCACAAGGCTGTGGCGGTCTGGTGTGACGAGGACCGGAAGGCGGCAATGTCCCGGGCCAAGGCCGGCTCTTCCATGGACCGGGCAAGCTGTGACAATCCGGTCAGTGAACAGCTTGAGCTGGCGCAGGAGCTGGGGGTCAACGCGACACCCACGTTCATTACCGAATCCGGAGTCATGCACCGGGGTCTGGTGGATGCGCGGCAGCTCCGGAATGTGCTTGACGAGGCGCAATAGGCCGCTCGGCAATACAGGCGCATCACCCTGAGGCCGCTGGTGCCGTCCAAGGGCGGCATTCAGCGGCGTTTCAGCGCTCCAGCAGCTTCAGCTTGTCCGGCTTGTCTTCCCATTCCTCGGCGTCGGGAGGCGGATCCTTCTGCTCGGTAATTACCGGCCATTGCTGGGCCAGCTCGGCATTGAGTTCCAGGAAATGGGCCTGGTCCTCCGGGAGATCGTCCTCCGATACGATCGCATCGACAGGACATTCCGGCTCGCACAGGGTGCAGTCGATGCACTCGTCCGGGTCGATAACGAGGAAGTTGGGCCCTTCGTGGAAGCAGTCCACGGGGCAGACTTCCACGCAGTCCGTGTACTTGCACTTGATACAGTTTTCCGTGACAACGAAGGTCATGTCTGGCTCCGATGGTCATGCCGGGGGCGCCCCGGCACGGATTGATGCGGCCGCGCCGTATCGTGTCGGGGCGCTACCTTACACGCTTGCGCAGGGGAAATTAACCAACTGGATGTCGGGAATTGATTGCAGCCGCTTCATCGCGGTTACTGCCGGGCCAGCCGTCGCAATTCATAGAGCAGTTCCAGGGCCCGGCGCGGGCTGACTTCGTCCGGATCCAGGGAATCGAGCAGATCCCGTACCGGGTCAGCCACCGGTTCACTGAAAAGCGGTAGCTGGTCGGCATCGGCGGGTGACGCGGCGCGCATCTCCTGTTCCAGGGATGCCAGCTTCTCCCGGGCAGAGGCGATCACCGGTTGTGGTACCCCGGCGAGCGCGGCCACCTGCAGACCGTAGCTCTGGTTTGCAGGGCCCTCCTTGACGGCGTGCAGGAACACGATGCGATCACCGTGTTCCACCGCATCCAGATGCACGTTGACCGCCTCCGGGTAACGATCCGGAAGGCTCGTCATCTCGAAATAATGGGTGGCAAACAGGGTGAATGCGTGTAACTCGCCGGCCAGCCAGGCTGCCGCGGACCAGGCCAGGGACAGGCCGTCGAAGGTGCTGGTGCCCCGGCCGATCTCGTCCAGCAGCACCAGGCTTTCGCTGGTGGCGTTGTTCAGGATGTTGGCGGTTTCCGTCATCTCCACCATGAATGTCGAGCGGCCACTGGCCAGGTCGTCGGAAGCGCCGATGCGAGTGAAAATACGGTCCACCGGGCCCAGGGTTACCCGCCGGGCCGGGACGAAGCTGCCGATACAGGCCATCAGGGTGATCAGCGCCACCTGCCGCATGTACGTGGACTTGCCGCCCATGTTGGGTCCGGTGACGATCAGCATTCTGCGCCGGTCGGTGAGCCGGGCGTCGTTGGGCACGAACGGTGTCTCCTGCACGCGCTCGACCACGGGATGGCGCCCTTCGCGGATGTGGATGCCGGGTGTCTCGACGAGTTGCGGCCGGCAGTAGTCCAGGGCGTCGGCGCGCTCCGCCAGCGCACACAGGGCATCCAGCTCGGCCACGGCCACGGCCGCCTGTTGCAGGGGTGTGAGCACCTGGTTCAACCGATCAAGCAGCTCCTCGTAGAGCCTTTTCTCCCGGGCCAGGGCCCGCTCGCGGGCGCTCAGCACCTTCTCCTCGAATGCCTTGAGCTCGGCGGTGATGTAGCGTTCAACCCCCTTGAGCGTCTGCCGCCTGCTGTAGCGTTCCGGCACCAGTTCCGCGTTGCTGCGGCTGATCTCGATGTAGAACCCGTGAACCCGGTTGAAGCGGACCTTGAGATTGGGGATTCCGGTGGCTTCCCGTTCCCGCTGTTCCAGGTCCACCAGGAAGGCGTCGGCATTGCGACTGAGGCCGCGCAGCTCGTCCAGCTCCGGGTCGTAGCCGTCGGCGATCACCCCACCGTCGCGTATCACGACCGGCGGGTTGTCGATGATTGCGCTGTGCAGGAAGGACGCAGTCGCCGGTTGTGGTTCCAGACCCTCGTGCAGGGAGGCGAGTAGCGGGACATCCGTCGAGGGCAGCGTCTGTTGCAGCCCGGGGAGGCGTTCCAGGCCCATGCGCAGGGACTGCAGGTCCCTCGGTCGGGCGGAGCGCAGCGCGATCCGGGCGACGATACGCTCCATGTCGCCCATGCCGCGAAGCAGCTCCCGCACTGGTTCGAAGGCGCGCTGGTCAAGCAGCAGTTCCAGGGCGTCATGACGGCCGCGTACCACATCCCTGTCGCGCAACGGACGGTTGATCCAGCGGCGCAGCAGGCGCGATCCCATGGGAGTGACCGCGGTGTCCAGCACCCATGCCAGCGTGTGTTCGTGGCCGCCGGCGAGGTTGCGCTCCAGCTCCAGGTTGCGGCGACTGGCGGCATCGATGATCACTGCTTCCTCCCGCCGCTCCACCTGGAGTCCGCGCAGGTGGGGGAGGGCAGAACGTTGCGTGTCGCGAACGTACTGCAGCAGGCCGCCCGCCGCGGCGATGGCCAGTTCCAGTGCTTCGCAGCCGAACCCCGAGAGGTCGCGGGTGCCGAACTGGGCATTGAGCAGTCGCCGGCAGGTGTCGGTATCGAAATGCCACGGTGCCCTTCGGGCCGTGCCGGGACGCTGCGCAAGCCCGGCCGGCAGACGCTGATCCTCATTGTATAGAATCTCTGCCGGCTGCTGGCGTTCCAGCTCCGCCAGCAGGGCGTCATCCCCCTCGAGCTCCTGGACCGCGAAGCGGCCGCCGGAGAGTTCCAGGACCGCCAGCCCGTACCGGCCGCCGTCGCGGCAGACCGCCGCCAGCAGGTTACTCTGCCGCTCCGTGAGCAGCGCATCCTCGGTCAGTGTGCCCGGGGTGACAATGCGGGTAACCTGCCGCTCCACCGGGCCCTTGCTGGTAGCGGGATCGCCGATCTGCTCGCAGATGGCGACGGATTCGCCCATGCGGACCAGGCGTGCAAGGTAGCTTTCCGCCGAGTGACAGGGCACTCCCGCCATGGGAATGGCTTCCCCGGCGGACTGGCCCCTGGCGGTGAGCGTGATGTCCAGAAGGCCGGCCGCGCGACGGGCATCGTCGTAGAACAGTTCGTAGAAATCCCCCATCCGGTAGAACAGGAGAATATCCGGGTGCTCCGCCTTGATGCGCAGGTATTGCCGCATCATGGGAGTGTGGCGGTCGGTGTCTGAAGGTGTCCGGGTGGCTGCCATGCTCGTCATTTGCCTGCTCGCGTGCCGCCCCGGGGCACGGGATGGGGCGGCACGCGGAAGAATCCCTAGTGTCGCCGCAACGGGTTTCCGCCACGGCGGCTGCAAGCATGGACGATACAGGCGCCGGCGCTCCAGGTGAACCGCTTTCCGGGCGCAGCCGGCTTCA
>SLLM01000099.1 GCA_007134055.1 Ectothiorhodospiraceae bacterium
AAGGCCGGGGTCGAGCTTCAGGACGATGGCGTCGCCCGCCTCCACACGTCCGTTGCTCGGGCATACCCAGAGCCGCTTCCCGAACTGCATGGGCACGAAGCCATCCATCCAGGCGCGCTCCCAGGGCTGATCGCGGAGGCGCTCTTCCCGCCAGTCACGCACGGAGGCCTCGCCCAGTTCGGCCACCAGTGCGCGATACACCGCGACCGGCTCGCGATCCGCCTCGAACAGGGCCAGCATCCGCGCCCGTTCCCACAGCGGCGACTCCCCCACGGGGGGTTCGAGCACCGGATCACCACCGGGATCCTGCAGCGTCACCGACATTGCGCCCTGTTCCATGAAGATGTCTTCCGCAGCCTGGCACGCGGTGGCATCCAGTTCACAGGACACTTGCAGGAAGGGCATCAGGGCACCCGCTGCACCCGCTGTCGTTGCGACACCGGGGTCATTCCTCCGCGGCGATGGTGGCGGCAGCCTGCTCGCGGGTATAGAAGTCGCCGTCCCGCACGAAGCCGGCTTCCACCGTCGCCTTCACGGCACAGGCCTCGGCGTCACGACTCCTGCGCAGGACAAGATGCTCCGGCAATCCGTCCAGACAGTGAAACGGGACCGGGGATCCGGAAGCGCAAAGCGAAGGGTAGACAGCTCCGGTGGCGGTATCCCGGAATGCGGGGGTAAACCCGCTGCGACGGTTCTCCTGGCTTACTCCGCCGGTGTGGCGGAACGCCACGTTCTCCCGCTGGAGCCGTTGCCTGGTCATCACGCGCGCCATGCAGACACCTCGCGACTGCTACAAACGTGCCCCGGCTCGGCACCCCGGGACTCCGTGCCGCGCTGCCCGTTGATGGTGCAGCGCACATGGTGCCGTAGTATAGGGCCGGAACAGGCCATGTCCAGTATCCGTTCCGGTTGCGGGATCCGGAGTGTCGCCCTCAGCTGCCACCGCGCCGGGCGGCGTCCAGGATCTCCTGCCGGGCGGCTTCGAGACCTTCCCAACCCTGCACCCTGACCCACTTGCCCGGCTCGAGATCCTTGTAATGCTCGAAGAAATGCGTGATCTGCTGAAGCAGCATGGCGGGCAGGTCGTCGGGGCCACGAACGCTGCTGTAGAGCTTGGTGAGCTTGTCCACCGGAACCGCGAGCAGCTTGGCATCCTCACCGGATTCGTCTTCCATCTTCAGGACGCCCACGGGACGGCAACGGATGACCGATCCCATCTGCAGGGGAAACGGCGCCACTACCAGCACGTCCGCCGGATCACCGTCGCCGCACAGGGTGTGGGGAACGTAGCCGTAATTGCAGGGGTAGTGCATGGCCGTGCCCATGAAGCGATCCACCATGATGGCGCCGCTGTCCTTGTCGACCTCGTACTTCACCGGGTCGGCGTGCTGGGGAATCTCGATGATGACGTTGATATCGTCGGGAATGGACTTTCCGGCCGGAATCGCATCGATGTTCATGGTTGCCTACCGTTGCTGAGAGTGTGGAATAACGGGCCACCCGGCCCGGTTACGGTACCCGCCGGCAAGGAGCACGGCCCCGCTACAGCGCGAACGCCGTGCCCAGGCGCCTGGGCACGGAGACATTCTTGAGGCGTACGTAGTCAGGAAGCCCATCGCGATAGGGCGGGTAATCCTCCCCCTGGATGAGGGGACGCAGGTACCGACGGCAGGCATCAGAGATGCCGAAGCCGTCGCTGTTGATATATTCCGGCGGCAACCTCCGCTCCCGGTTGGCCACGTCTGCCAGCGGCACGCTGCCGATCTCCCACTGGTAGGGGTCGTCACGCTTGCGCACGATCGCCGGCATTACCGCATTGCTGCCGGCGAGAGCCATCTCCACCGCCGCCGCGCCCACGGCGTAGGCCTGGTCGACATCGGTCTTGGAGGCAACATGCCGCGCGGCCCGCTGCAGGTAGTCGGCAACAGCGCAGTGGTGCTTGTAACCCAGCTCGTCCCTGCACAACCGGGCAATCACAGGTCCCACGCCACCAAGCTGGGTGTGGCCGAACGCGTCCGTGCTGCCGCCATCGGCGATGAAAGCGCCGTCGCCGTCCCGCAAACCCTCGGAAACCACCACGACACAGTAGCCGCATCGCTCCACCGTGCGCCGGACTAGTTCAAGGAACGCGTCCCGGCGGAACGGCACCTCCGGCAGCAGGATGATGTGCGGTGGCTGATCCTCACTCTCCGCGGCCAGCCCCGCCGCCGCGGCGATCCATCCCGCGTGTCGTCCCATGACCTCCAGCACGAAGAGCTTGGTGGAGGTCTCGGCCATGGAACACACGTCAAGGCCCGCTTCCAGGGTGGACACGGCCACGTACTTGGCAACCGACCCGAATCCGGGACAACAGTCGGTAAGGGGCAGATCATTGTCCACCGTCTTCGGAATGCCGATGCAGGTGATCGGATACCCCAGCCGATCGCTGAGCTGGGAAACCTTGTGGGCCGTGTCCTGGGAGTCACCACCGCCGTTGTAGAAGAAGTAGCCGATGTCATGCGCCTCGAACACCTCGATCAGCCGTTCATACTCCTCCCGGTTTTCTTCCAGCCCCTTGAGCCGGTACCGGCACGAGCCGAAAGCGCCTGAGGGGGTATGCCGCAATGCGGCGATCGCCTGGTCGGATTCCATCGAGGTGTCGATGAGGTCTTCCGTCAAAGCGCCGACAATGCCGTTGCGACCGGCGTAGACCTTGCCGATCCGCTCCGGGTGCCGGCGGGCTGTTTCTATCAGGCCACAGGCGCTGGCATTGATCACCGAGGTAACGCCTCCGGACTGGGCGTAGAACGCGTTCTTCGGTGCCATAGGACAATTACCTCGCGTAGGGACGGCGCGTGGGTTGAAGCAGCCATTGGAATTCCGGGCGGCAAGGATACCGGAAATCAACCTCCTTGCCGAGCAGAGGCTCACCGCCGCGCCGCGGCGTATGGACAATGCCCGGCAGTATGGCAGGCTATGCCTTTCGCGAACCCGGAGTGCGACACGGTGACCGACTTCCCTCCCGGCAACACGACGGTGGCCCCACGCACGGGTGATGGATGCCGCCGGGGCGGCAGCCAATGACCACGCTGGCTCCCGTGGAGACGCTGCTACGCCTGTGCTGGTTCCAGGCGGGACCACAGGATCTCCCCTATTCACGCTCCCTGCTGGCTCTGCTGGTCGCCGCGGCCACCGCCCTGTCCCTGGCTTCCCTGCAGATGCTGCCCGACGACGCCAATCCGCTGGCCAGTGTCCTCATGCACACGCTGCTGGGCCTTGCCACCCCCTGGGTGCTGCTCTACCTCCGCGGTCGCCGGAACCGTTACGTGCAGACGACGAGCGCCATGTTCGGCACGTCCCTGCTTCTGACGCTCGTCGTATTGCCGGCCCTGATGGCGCTGGCCCGGTCGCCGGCTGAACCCGTGGTCTGGGCTGCGTACTGGTGGCTGGCCGTGGTGATCTGGTCCATCGCCGTTCTGGGGCATATCCTGCGCCACGCGCTGGAGCTGTCCCTGCCGATCGCCGTGGGCATCGCGCTCCTCTACTACGGCGTATCCATCTACCTCAATCAGCTCATGGGATAGCGCGGATGCACATCCACGTACTCGGAATCTGCGGGACCTTCATGGGCAGCCTGGCGTTGCTGGCCAGGGACCGGGGCTACCATGTATCGGGCTGGGACCGCAATATCTACCCGCCAATGAGCACCATGCTCGAGGCGCAGGGAATCCCCATCCACGCCAGCGAGGACCCGGCCCAACTCGATCCCCCGCCGGAGTGCGTGGTCATCGGCAATGCCCTCTCCCGGGGGCATCCGCTGGTGGAGGCGGTCCTCGACCGGGGCCTGCCCTACGCGTCCGGCCCTCAATGGCTGGCGGAGCACGTACTGCGGGATCGCTGGGTGCTGGCCGTCAGCGGCACCCACGGCAAGACCACCACTGCCGCCATTCTGGCCTGGGTGCTGGAGGAAGCCGGCCTGGCGCCCGGGTTCCTCATTGGCGGCCTGCCGCGGAACTTCGACCGCTCGGCGCGCCTGGGCAGCGATCCGTTCTTCATCATCGAGGCGGATGAATACGACACCGCGTTCTTCGACAAGCGCTCCAAGTTCGTCCACTTCCGGCCACGGACGCTGGTCATCAACAACCTGGAGTACGACCACGCCGACATTTTCCCGGACCTGGAGGCCATCGAGACCCAGTTCCATCACCTCATCCGGACCGTGCCGGGCAACGGCCTCATCATCGCCAACGGCGACCAGGCCAGCATCGCCCGCACCCTGGACCGTGGCTGCTGGACACCGGTCGTTCGCCTGGGAACCGGCGCAGACAACGACTGGCCACTGGACCAGCGGAACGGGACCTGGTTTCTCGGCAGCCCGACCACGGCACCACGGCCGTTGCAGTGGTCACAACCGGGGGCGCACAACGCCCACAACGCCGCCGCCGCCCTGCTGGCAGCGCGCCATGCCGGAGTCCCGCTGGACGCGGGCCTGCGGGCCCTGAAGAGTTTCTCCGGGGTCCGGCGGCGACAGGAAGAACGGGGTAGCGGCGGGGGCGTGCGCGTACTGGATGATTTCGCCCATCACCCCACGGCCATTGCCGCCACCCTGGAGGCATTGCGGTCAACAGCTGACGGCGGCCGGCTGTTCGCAGTGCTGGAACCCCGCTCCAACAGCATGAAACAGGGCACTCACCGCCAGCAGCTGCCTGCAGCCCTCGACCTTGCCGATCGGGTGTTTCTCTACCAGCCCCCGGGCCTGGACTGGCAGGTGGTGTCCGTACTCAGGGAGCTATCGGTCCCGGGTGAATGTCACGCCTCCATCGAGGAACTCGTGGCGGGAATCGTCGCCCGGGCGCACCGTGGCGACACCGTTGTCATCATGAGCAACGGCAGCTTCGACGGCATACACGAACGATTACTGGCAGCCCTCCAGCAAAGGGAGGCAGGACAATGAACAGCGACCCGCGTCGCTCACACATCACCGTGGCATTCACCGGCGCCTCCGGCATGCCCTACGGCCTTCGTCTGCTCGAAGCGCTGATCCGTAGTGGCCACACGGTGCATCTGCTGATCTCGGACGCCGCCCGGGTGGTACTCGGTACGGAAACGGACCTCGGCCTCCCCGGCCGCAACGCCGAGGCGCAACGGCTTCTCGCCCGGCGCTACGAAGCCGCCGAAGGGCAGTTACTGCTGCTCGGCAACAGCCAGTGGACCGCCGCCTGTGCGTCGGGATCCGGCGCCGGCCGGCGCATGGTGATCTGCCCCTGTACCACGGGCACACTCGGCGGCCTGGCGGCGGGCACCAGCAACAACCTGATCGAACGGGCTGCGGACGTGGTACTCAAGGAACGCGGCCAGCTCATCCTCGTGCCAAGGGAGATGCCGCTGTCGAGCCTGCATCTGGAGAACATGCTCAAGCTGAGCCGGGCGGGCGCCGTCATCATGCCGCCGAGCCCCGGCTTCTACAATGCCCCGCGGACGATCCAGGACCTGGTGGATTTCGTTGTCGCCCGGATCCTCGATCATCTGCAGATCGAGCACGCACTGCAGCCCCGCTGGGGGCTTCCGGACGCGACAGGGGATCGCTGACGCGCACGTGCATGAGGTGCAATCGACGTGCCTGGAGCAGAACCGCCCGTGACAGACGCAATACCGATCTTCCCGCTGCGCACGGTGCTCTACCCGGGCGGGCCGCTGAAACTCCGCATCTTCGAGGCACGCTACCTGGACATGGTCAGTCGTTGCCTGCGGGATGACCTCGCTTTCGGTGTCTGCCTGATCCGCAGCGGCGAAGAGACCGGTGCGCCGGCAGAGCCCTATCCGGTGGGCACGACCGCCCGGATCGTGGACTGGGACCGGCAGGCCGACGGCCTGCTGGGAGTCATTGCGATGGGCGGCGAACGCTTCCGCATGCTCTCGGCGGAGCTGGGCGGCAATGGCCTGCTCTGGGCGCGGGTGGAACCGCTGCCAACGGATCCCTGCCCGCCGTTGCCGCAACAGCCGCCGGAACTGGCCCGGCTGCTGGACGAAGTTCTCTCTCTACCCGGCCGCGGATACGAGCACGGCCGCCGCTTGGACCAGGATGCCGACTGGCTCTCCTGTCGCCTGGCAGAAATCCTGCCCCTGTCGCTGGATGATCGGCAGCGACTGCTGCTCATGAACGACCCCATGGAGCGGCTGCGGGTTCTCGCGCAGGTACTGCCGGCAGTGCGCCTCGACACCGGCGCCGACTGACGCTTCAGCCTGCACGGAGCCGGGCGAACACCCGCGAGAAAGCCCCCAGGGTGTCCTCGATCACCTCATCGTCATGGACGATGCTGGTGAACCC
>SLLM01000038.1 GCA_007134055.1 Ectothiorhodospiraceae bacterium
CAAACCGGATCGGCCGCGGGCCGATGCTGGCCCGGCTGCACGCTGGCAGGCGCTGCGCGGAGGCGGTTCGGGGGTTGTTTCGCCCCTGCCGGGATGTGGTGGGGGATTGTTCATGGTAGCTGCTGCTGCGCACCAGCTACCCTACGGGGCTGGTGGCCGCCGCCCGGGAGATCATGACCCGGTTGGGGCAACCTCCCGGAGGTTGCGCCGCGTAGGGTTTGTGGCGCGCACGCGGCACATACCGGATCGGCCGCGGGCCGATGCTGGCCCGGCTTCACGCTGGCAGGCGCTGCGCGGAGGCGGTCCGGGGTTATTTCTCCCCTGCCGAGATGTGGCCGGGGATTGTTCATGGTAGCTGCTGCTGCGCACCAGCAACCCTACAGTGGTTCATCGGTGAGATATGCGGGCCAGGGGGTCCCGGTCCGATGGAGCAAGCCCGCCCGGAATCCCGGGGGGCAGGACCACTGAGTCGAACCAGAATCGCTCGATGGCACGCGCCACCTGGTAGAACTGCTCCAGCCCCACCGGCTTGACGATGTAGCAGTTGGCATGCAGGCGATAGCTGGCAAGCACATCCCGCTCCGCCTCGGACGAGGTCAGCACGATGACCGGGATCGTTTTCAGTTCGGCGTCGGTCTTAACCTGCTGCAGAACCTCGCGGCCGTCCAGCCGCGGCAGGTTGAGATCCAGCAGGACCAGGTCGGGACGCACGGCATCGGCGTAATCGCCCTGGCGGTAGAGAAACTGCAACGCCTTTTCGCCGTCGTTTACCGAATGCATGGTGCAGCTGGTCCCGGCATCGGCGAAGCTCTCGATGATGAGATCCACGTCGGCCCGGTTGTCTTCCACCAGCAGGATGTCGACCGTTCGGCTTTGCCTAGGCATGGGAAGGCCCTTCCTCGATATCCGGATCCTTTGGCAGGGTAAAGAAAAAGCGGGTACCAACGCCAACCTCGGATTCGAACCAGATCGCGCCGCCGTGACGTTCCACGATCCGTCTGGTCAGCGCCAGGCCGATCCCCGTACCGGGGTAGCGCTCCCGCTCGTGCAGCCGCTGGAACACCTGGAAGACGCGCTCGGTGTACTTCGGGTCGATGCCTATACCGTTGTCCCGCACGGCAAAGCACCAATGGTCGTCACGCTCGTCACAGGAAACATGGACCGCCACGGGCTGTTCTTCGGCGCGGAACTTGACGCCATTGGTGATGAGGTTCTGGAACACCTGCACCAGCATTGATTCCGATGCGCATACGATCGGCAGGTCGTCCCAGGTGACCCGGGACCCGGGCTGCTCCATCAGGGTGGGGCCGAGTACACTCACCACGTGGCTAACCACGGCATTGGTGTCGACGTCGGCAAGCTCCAGGTTCCCCCGCCCGACCCGCGAATAGAGCAGCAGGTCACTGATCAGGCGCTGCATCCTCTCCGCGCCCTCGATTACGTACTTCATCGCCCGCTGCATCTTCTCGTCAAGCTCCGGCGCGAGCCGCTTTTCCATCAACTCGGTGTAGCTCCTGACCATGCGCAGCGGTTCCTGCAGATCGTGGGACGCCACATAGGCGAACTGTTCCAGCTCGGCGTTGGAACGCGCGAGCTCATCCGCCTGCCGGGCCAGGGCCTCCTCGGCCTGCTTGCGATGGCTCAGGTCGATGACGGCGCTCAGCACGTGCGTGCCGTCCGGCATATCGATGGGCGTGAGGCCCACCTCGATGGGGATTTCCCGGCCGCTGCGGCTCAGGCCGTAGAGGTCCCGCCCCTGCCCCATGGCACGGGGTTCCGGCGCCTGGAAGAACTTCTCGCGGTAGCCCACGTGCCGCTCCCGCATGGCGCGGGGCATGAGAATTTCCACCGGTTGCCCGATGAGGTCGTCCCGACCGTAACCGAACAGCCGTTCGGCCGCCTGGTTCACCAGGGAGATGCATCCGCCCTGGTCGACCATCACCATCGCCGAGGGGGAAGCATTCACCACCTCCCGGTAGCGATGCTCGGTACGCTCGATCTCCACGGCCTTGCGGGCCAGTTCCCGCTCGGCCTGCTTGCGGTAGGTAAGGTCGATGATGGCGCTTAGAACGTAGTCGCCATCCGGCATGCGGATGGGCGTGAGCCCCACTTCGATGGGAATTTCCTTCCCGTCCTTGCTGCGTCCGTAGAGGTCCCGCCCCTGCCCCATCATGCGTGGCTGCGGATTGGCGAAGTACTCCTGCCGATAGGCATGGTGATTGCCACGAACGGACTCCGGGACCAGCTGCTCCACGGACTCTCCCAACAGCTCCTCCCGCCGGTAACCGAACAGCGATTCCACGGCCCGGTTCACCAGGACGATCCGGCCGTCGGGATCGACCATGATCAGTGCCGAAGGCGATGCATCGATGACGTCCCGATATCGCTGTTCCGTGGCTTCAAGCTCTTCACCACGCCGCGTGGCCAGGCGCCCCGCCCGTACCTCCCGCCCCCTGGCCAGCAACGCGAAATGGATGGTTGCCGCGAGCAGCGCCGTCAGCATGACCCCAAGCAGCAGGACGATATGCGGGTTCTGCCACTGCCCCGTGTCATTGGGAAGCATGGCGGCGCGGATTTGCCATTGCTGGCCTCCGGCAAGGTCAACGGTGGTCTGGTGCCAGGCGGCATTCCCGGACAGGAGGTCGGTCTGATGACGGTAGACCGTACCGGCATCGGTGGAGACGGTGGCGGCGAAATCGCCGATGACTTCATCGGCAAACAGGCGGCTCAACAGGGATTGCAGGGGGAACAGCCCGATCAGGTATCCGTCGGACTGCCCTTGACCGTCTTCCAGCCCGACCGCCAGAGGCAACCAGGACCCCGGCAGCACGCCTTCAACGGGAGCACCGAAATGCGGACTGGCGGACGCCCGCACCCGCTCCAGCAGGTCGGGAAGCGGTGGATTGCGCAGGATGGCCGCCAGAGCCGATCCGTGCTGTTCGTGGCCGACGACAAGCCAGCGCGGCATGCCATCGGGATCGAGCCAGGCCAGGATGGTCCGCGGGTCATCCTCATAGGAATCCACGTAACGCCCGGCGTCCCTCCGCCATTCCTCTTCCGGCGTTCCGTCGCGATCCTGCCAGCGCCCCGCCATGCGCTCGAGGGCGCGTTGACGGGCACGCAGTTCCTTGCCGATAGTCAGGTTCAGGGTTGCCGCCCGGACTGAGGCGTGGTGCTGGCTGTTGAGCAGCTCCCGCTGATGGAGCGAATTCCATAACCACAAGGAAGCCGCTACTCCCGCGATGATGACCAGGACCGGCAGCAGCCGGGCAACGCCAGGGCGCTCTGGCACACTGCTCATCGCCCGGTCAACCGTTCCATGGATTTCAGCCGTTCCCCTTGAGCCATTCCGATATTTCCCCTGCGGGCCCGGGTCTGCAGATCTGGTAGCCCTGTAGGTAGTCGCAGCCGGCAGCCAACAGGAAGCTGCGCTGCTCTTCCGTTTCGACGCCTTCTGCCACGACCTTGAGCCCGAGGGCGGGGGCAAGCCCCAGCAGACTGTGCAGGATCGCCTCGGTCTCCCGATTGCGGCCAATGTCGGAGATGAAGCTCTTGTCGATCTTGAGCACGTCCACCGGCAGCCGGCGCAGGTAGCTCAGGGAGGAATACCCGGTACCGAAATCGTCGATCGCCACGGTAACCCCAAGCCGTCGAACGGCGCCGAGGGTGTTCTGGGCGCGGACCGGATCGCTCATGATCGAGCTCTCGGTCAGTTCCAGTTCCAGCCGGTGCGGCTCCAGCCCGGTGACTTTCAATACCTCGACGATTTCGCCGTAGAGGCGATGGTCGAAGAGCTGCGACATGGACACGTTCACGGCGATGCGCAGCGACAGCCCCGTCTCCCGCTCCATGTCGAGGATCGTCTGCGCGGCATTCTGTATCACCCAGAGCCCGATACCCTCGATGAGGCCGAGATCCTCGAGAACCGGGACGAACTCCGCCGGCGACATGCTGGAGTCCGTGTCGAGCGGCCAGCGCAGGAGCGCCTCGAGAGCAACGGGTGTTCCACCCATCGCGCTTATCTGGGGCTGGTAGGCGAGCCAGAAGGCCTTGTCCGCCGCCACCTGCCGCACCGCCTGTTCCCGGCGTATGCGCAGTTCCGCCTTGCGCTGCAGCAGGGTGGAAAAGAACTGATAGCGGTTCTGTCCCTGCTCCTTGGCCCGGTACATGGCGGTATCGGCGGCGGCGTACAGCGCCCGGACACCTTCGCCGCAGTCCGGATAGGTGGCGATACCGATGCTCAGGCCCACTGCAACACTGGCGCCGGTGAGCTCGATTGGCTCCTTGAAAGTCCGGATCAGGTTCTCCGCGATGTGGGCGGCGTCGTTCGGCCCGTGCACCCCCTGGGGGATGAGGGCGAACTCATCACCGCCAATCCGGGCGAGGAAATCGCCGGCCCGGCAGTGCTGCCGCAGACGTTCGCCCACCTTGCGCAGCAGCTCGTCACCGGCGCTGTGGCCGAGGGTGTCGTTGATCAGCTTGAAGCGGTCGAGGTCCATGAACAGCATGGGAATCATGCCGCCCTCCCGGTCCACCTGACTGATCAGCCGCTCCACGTAATCGAAAAAATAGCCGCGGCTGGCTAGCCCGGTAAGCTGGTCGTACTGCACCAGCTGCTGGAGATCGGATTCCGCCTGCTTGCGGGCGGTCACGTCATGATAGGCCAGCAGAGTCGCGGCCGTGGCGTTCCAGTCGACCTCCACGGAGCGGATCTCAACCACCCGCCCGTTGGGAAGCTGCAGTTCGTCGGCATCGGTATCTGCCAGCTCCGGCAGCAGTATCCGGCCCACGGCGCTGCCGGCGTCGAGGTCGAGCATTCCGCATGCCGCCTGGTTGACGAACAGCAGCCGGCCATCGACATCCACCACCAGCATGCCGTCGGGACTGGTTTCCAGCAGCCGCAGGTACTGCGCCTGCAGGCGGTTGCGTTCCATCGCGTGACGGATCGACTGCAGCAGGACGCCGGCATTGAGATCCTGCTTGGCGCAGTAGTCCTGGGCATTCTCGCGGATTACCTGCACCCCGAGCTGGGCATCGCGGTTGCCGGTGAGCACGACGATGGGCACCTCCGGATAGGAAGTGTGCAGACAGCGGACGGACTCCACACCGGCGGCATCCGGCAGCCCGAGATCCAGCAGCACCACATCCATCGGCCGGCGCCTGAGGACGGTTTCCGCCTGGTGCAGGTGGGTGACGTGCACCACCTCGACACCCGGCCCGAAGCCTTCCTCGAGATACATCCGGCAGAGATCCGCGTCGGCGGGGTTATCCTCCACCAGGAGGATGCGGGGAGGCTGCGCGGAATCCCCGGAGTTGACCCCACTTCTGCGGCTTTGTCGCTGGCCGTAAACGCGACGAGGTTGACGGGAACCGCCTGGCTGTTGTTCGTCGCGGGGGTTCAGCTGGCTCATTGCGCAATCCCTGGACCGGGTCGATGTCCCTGTCAACCTGTCTAGAACCGGGGCATCAAGCATTCTGCAGTATTCCGCTTGCGGGCAAGCATGGCGCATCCTCAGCCGCGAAACAACGACCTGGCGCACATTTTCTCCACGCGCCAACCGGCCATTCATGATTTCGCTCCACGGCCCGAACAGGGACGGAGGCACCTTTCGGAGGCTGCCGGGGAGCCGCAGTTCACGTGTCGCCATGCTTTACACCATCAACGCCATCGATGCCGAAATTCCTGCAAAATTCTTTGAAATGCATTTAATTTCAATATGATAAGTAGTTCGGACCATGTTTTGCATGCTGGCACGGCGTTGCTGTGGGCAGTAACGCAAAAAATGGAGCGTCAACATGAAAGCAAAGACAAGAAACTTCCTGGTTTCCATTCCGGCCCTTGCGATGATGGCCATTGTCCCCACCAGTCACGCCAACCTGATCGGGTCGTTCGAGCACGATTACGGCATCGACAAGTACAACCCCGGGGGCAGTGACGAACTGGGGGGCGACTGGGTTACGGTGAGCGACGATAGTGTTGATCGGTTTTCCGATTCCTTCGACTTCAGCGGCCTGGCCTATGACAGCATAGACAGGTTCGAACTGACCCTGGCATTCTCGGATGCTGGTCCGTCCTTATGCCTTCCGTATATCGGGTGTATCGGTGAGCACTGGCAGGTCCGCATCAAGGGTTCGGACACCAGCGACAGCGGCCCGGATTATTTCGCAACCATCGATGATGACGAATCCCCGCAGACGTTCGTGATCGACGCCGGGACGGATACAGGCGGAGTTTCGGCATTCTCCCACTCGCTCCTGACGCAGGAGTTTTCCTTCTGGTTCTCCGAGTTCACCTTGG
>SLLM01000180.1 GCA_007134055.1 Ectothiorhodospiraceae bacterium
AAGCTGGGGGATGCGTTCTACTTCCTGGATGACGGCGAGTACGCCCTGACCCATACGCTGCGCTTCGAGTCCCTGGCGGCGGACTGGCACGCGTTGGTGGACGAGCTTGGTCTGCCCCAGGCTGCCCGCCTGGCGGTCGCGAAGGCGGACACCCGGAAGGGGCGGCCGTATCAGCCGCTGTACAACGAGCGTACCAGGCGCATGGTCGCGGAACTGTGCGAGCGGGAAATCGAGCGGTTTGGATACCGCTTTTAGGAAACGTTGACGCATTCGCGACGGCGTGAATGCGTCAACGTTTCCCCTGGCGTCCCGGCACAGGCGGCCGGGTCTCCCCGGTGGGAGCGGACCCGCCGTACCGGCCCCGCAGCTGCGCCATTACCAGCAGGGCCAGCAGCAGGGTCATGATGGAGCGGCCGCTGGTGTGACCGATGCGGATTTCGAAGAACAGCGTCAGGGAGGACATCAGCAGCACTGCAAAGGTGATATGCATCACCGGGAGCAATGCCGGGTCCCGGAGGCCGGCGGCAAGTGCTCCGCGGCAGGCGAGCAGGATGATGACCGCCATGGCGAAGAACCCCACCAGTCCCACCCCGACCAGCAGTTCCAGATAGGCGTTGTGGAAATGGGCGCGGGTGCGCAGGTCGCGTCCTCCACCCTCGCGGATGATGCGCATGCTGCCCACGCCCCAGCCCACCAGCGGACGCTCCACGAACGCCTGCACGCCCGCCTCCCACATGCGGATCCGCAGTCCCAGGGGGCGATTGGTTTCCATCACCCGGTCGACGTCCAGGTTGAGTACCGCGGC
The DNA here is from genome assembly GCA_007134055.1 of Ectothiorhodospiraceae bacterium. GTDB lineage: Bacteria > Pseudomonadota > Gammaproteobacteria > Nitrococcales > Aquisalimonadaceae > Natronocella. The sequence goes on from SLLM01000180.1 coordinate 806, forward strand.
GAGGGTTTCCGACTGCCCGCCGAGGCGGCGTTCATAGGCCTGGCCACCGTCGATGGCGACAACCGCCGCGATCGCCACCACCAGCGACAGCAGCACGGCGCCTGCCCGGACCAGGGCGCGGCGATTGCGGATCGCCCGGTAGAGCTCCAGGCCCAGGAACACCGCCAGGGTGATCAGTACCGCCCCCCAGGTTGATCGGGTCTGGGAGCCGTACAGCGCCACCAGGAACACGAACCCGGCAAGCCCCAGCAGGGGCGCGTAGAGCAGCACCTGGCGTGAGCGGAACGGTTGCCGCATGTAGAGGCGGATGCCCAGGATCCAGCAGCCGATCAGGCCGACCGCCGCCATGTAGCTTACCTCCCCCTGGGTACTCCCCCAGTAGCGTCGTTCCCACAGGCCTTCCGCGGCGATGCCGGCGACATCGATGGAGTAGACGATGCCGGCGGCAAGGCTCACGGCGGCGGCTCCCAGCAGCCAGGGGAGATGGTGGGGCAGCCGGGTCAGCCACCAGGCCAGCGGCAGGCTAACCAGTGCCACGGTGCGGGCCAGGTGGGTCCAGTGAGGGTTCCCCGATTCGTCCAGCGCCGGGAAATAATGCACGAACACCAGCGACTGCACCGTCAGGTAGCCGAGGAAACCGAGCATGAGCCAGACCACGGGAAGTACCCGCACATCCTGCCAGAACGGCCGCATTGCCAGCACCGTGGCAAGCAGTAGCACGCCCGAGGCGATATTCACTCCGGCGGTGGAGGGGCCCATGGACAGGAAGAAGAGGTAGAGGCTGAAGATCGCCAGCGGCCGTGCAGTGCGCTCCGAGGCCCGGATTGTGGAATTCACGAAGCTGGACACGATCGTCTCGACGCGGACATGGCGGCAAGGACGTTATCTGCTTGCGCGGCATGAGGCAAGCCTGGCGCGTACGCCGGAACCAGACCCCGCGCGTTACTTGCCGGGGACGACACTGGTACCATACCTCCCTCCCCGGACACGTCCGCGAGACAGCGCTCAACGTCATGGCAAGGCAGAAGGTTTTCGGCATCGGCTTTCACAAGACCGGCACCACGTCCCTGCGACGGGCGCTGGAGGCCCTGGGGTACCGCGTCACGGGCCCGAACGGCGTGCGCGACCGGAATATCGCCCGCAATGCCGAATCCCTGGTGCTGGAACTCGCGGAGCAGTACGACGCCTTTCAGGACAATCCCTGGCCGCTGTTCTACAAGCTGCTGGACGAACGCTACCCGGGCAACCGGTTCATCCTCACGCGCAGGGATCCGCAGCGCTGGATTGCCAGCATGGTCCGCCATTTCGGCACCCGCAGCACGCCCATGCGGGAGTGGATCTACGGCGCCGGGTTCGGCTTTCCCGCCGGGAACGAGGACCATTACCTGGCGTACTACAACGCGCACAACGAGGCCGTGCTGGACTACTTCCGCGATCGGCCCGGCGACCTGCTGGTGATGGAGCTGGAACAGGGGCACGGCTGGGAAACCCTCTGTCCGTTCCTCGGGGTGGACGTGCCCGCGGAGGAGTTTCCCCGGGCCGGCAGCGCCACGGAACGGGAGCGGCGCCTGAGCCGCTTCTCTGCCACCCGCTTCGTCAAGGAGCTGCTTTCGGGAGAGCGGAAGTAGGCTGGTCGGCAGCGGCATACGAATCGCTGCCGCTCAGGGCTCATCAAAGCGGTATCCGAACGCCTCGATTTCGGAGGCGCATATCCGCGCGACCAGCTCCCGCTCGGCAGGACCGAGGATCTCCTGGTAGCGGGCCTTCTCCGAGCGGTGTCCGCCCTTGGCCCGCTTCGCCGGCAGCGCGATATTGCCGTCGATGCCGAGTTCCTCGCGCAGCGCCGCCAGTTCCTGCGCCAGGTTCTCGTAGCGCAGTACGCGGTCCACCGCCACCCGGCCGTCGATGCTGTAGTGGTGCCAGTTGCTGAGCCAGTGGGGTTTGTCCCGCGCCACCTGTTCGAGGAATGCGCCGATGGGTGGGAAGTCGGTGCGGCCACCGCGCTCCCAGCGGTGTTTCTGCCAGAAGTAGCGGGAGACGGCGCGGTCCCAGGGGTTTCGTTCCAGGGTGAAGACGAAATACTCCTCGAGCATCGACGCCGGGAGCAGTTCCCGCAGCCGTGCAATGGTCGTGTGGGGAGCGAATCGCTGCGCCCGCTCACGCCGCAGCAGCAGCCGTTTCCACTCCCGCCATCCGCGGTGCTCCCGGATCGGTTTCTGCCAGTTGACCGGACCGAACCCGCCCTCGGCAGCCCTTAGCTCCTCGTCACCGGACTTGCGGCTGAGGGTGGTGACGACGTCTGCGGGACCGCAGACCCGTGACAGCCCGATCTCGACGCTGCTGCTGGCGGTCTTGCGGGTCTTGATGAAAATGAAACGATGTCGATGACAGATGATCACGCGGTTTCCGCCCTGATGGTGTTCGCGGCCCCCCCGGGCCGACTCCTCCCTCCTGGCGCGCAGTCTTACCTCCCCGTGGTCGATTCGCAACCCGTGGGCAGGCGATGATTCCGCATCGGGATACCTTCCGGACGGTTGGTGACCCGGGTATCCGTGGGCGCCGGTCGCCTTCCGCCGTGCGCCGCGCGGCGGGCGCAGGTAGAATCCCGCAGTGTCGACGGCAGAGACACCTGGATCACGGGGCAACCCATGGCGAAATGGCGCTGGTACGCGCGGCTGCGCAGGGAATGGCTGAAGCGCACCGCCGACATCCACATCATCTCCTTTCCCAAGTGCGGCCGGACCTGGCTGGTGCTGATGCTGGCAAAGGTCATCGAGGGCCACTACGGCGTTTCCAGCCGCAATCCTCTCAAGTTGCGGCGCTACCGGGACAAGGTGCGGTCCCTGCCGCGTATTCTTCAGCACCATGATGGCGGGCCGGAGTTCCAGCGCGTGGCCGAGCTGGAGCGGGACAAATCCCGGTACCGCGGCCGGAAGGTGCTGTTCCTGGCGCGGGATCCGCGGGACGTGACGATTTCCGCCTACTTCCAGAAGACCCGGCGCAACGATAACTACACAGGGACGCTCAAGGAGTATGTCTACCATCCCGTGGGCGGCATCGAGACGAACATCGAGTTCTACAATATCTGGGCCCGGAACCGGAACGTGCCTGCGGAGTTCCTGCTGATGACCTACGAAGACATGCACCAGGACACGGCCCGGGAACTGCGCCGTGCGGTGGCTTTCCTGGGCCTGGAGGGGGTGTCGGATGCCGTGATCGAGGAGGCGGTGGAAGCCTGTCGTTTTGACAACATGCGGCAGCTGGAGGCCAGCAATGCCCTTGGCAGCAAGCGGCTGGCTCCCCGGGACGCGGCGGATCAGGACACGTACAAGACCCGCGAGGGCCGCGTGGGCGGGTACCGTGACCACCTTGAGGAAGAGGATATCCGCTACATCGACGGCCTGATCGCGGCGCGGCTGGATCCATTGTTCCAGCGCTACATTTACTGACGGCCCGGGAAGCGTTGCCATGATTCGGTGCCATCGTGCGGCCTGCTTGTATCCGGGGATGACGCAACCGCTGCCAGCCCGCATCCCGGAGGCGCACATCCGCCCCGTGGCCGGGCTTTCGGGCCGCTAGGGAATGGCAGGCGTTGTCGACAGGGGCGAACCCTGCACAAGCCACCCGGGCGTGCCCGGCGAAATCCGTGCCCGGGTGTTCCTGCTCGGTTGTTCCCGTTCCGGCACAACAGTGCTGCAGCGCAGCCTCGCCGGCCACCCCGATGCCCACTCCTTTCCCGAGACCGGCTTTTTCCGTCAGCTTGGCGGCAACCGTCTCTGGGCCCGGGTGGCGCTCGCGGGGCTGGTGCGGGGCAGGGCGGTTCGCCGGGCGTTCACCCGGCTGGATCAGGTGGTTCCCGGGCTTTCGCTGCCGGCAACGCAGGAGCGTGCGCTCCTGCCGACGGCGCGGGTGGTGGAGCAGTTCCGCGAGGCCCTGGACCGGCATGTGGTGGGCCTGGACGGGACGATCTGGATCGAGAAGACTCCCAAGCACTACCAGTACTGCCGTCTCATCCGCCGCTATCTGCCCGATGCACGCATCATTCACATCATCCGTGATGGTCGTGACGTCACCGCCTCCATCCGGGACCGTGCCCGCGCCTTTCCGGAGCGCTTCGCCCACCAGAGCGATCCCGCCTATGGCGTACGGGAATGGAACCGGGCGCTGCGCATGGCGTGGATGCAGCGGCGGACCCCGGGCGTTCGCCTGCTGCGCTTCGACTTCCTGGTCGGGGAACCGGAGCGTTGCCTGCGGGGACTGTGCCGGTTCATCGGGGTCGACTATTCACCGGCGATGCTCCGCGGGAACGGCCGGGAGAATGTCGTTCTTCCCCACGAGCAGTGGAAAAAAGCCGCCGGTGGTGACATCCGTCCGCCACAGAGCAAGTTCGATTCCGCATTCAGTGCCGCGGAGCGCCGCTGGATCAACCGTCACCTGGACTGGCGTACCTATCGAAAGCTTGAACGCGCCCTCGCCGCGGAAGAGGCTGCATCGTGAACAGGGAACCGCCCCGGCTGGCCATCCTCGCGCCCCTCAAGGAGTGGGGCGGCATCGAGCGCAAGATGCTGATCCTGTGCGAACGGTTTCTGGCAGAAGGGCTGGAAGTGGATTTCCTCCTCACCCGCGGCGGCAGCATTCCGTACCCGGACCGCTTCCCCGGCGCGGTAACGGTCATCGACCTGGAAAGCCGGGGCAAGCGCGATGCGGTTCCACGGCTGATCCGGTACCTGCGCAGACGGCGCCCGGAGGCGCTGCTGACCGCCAAGGATCACGCCGCCAAGGTTGCCGTCATCGCCCGGGCGCTGGCACGAACCGATACCCGCGTGTACGTCAAGGTGACCAATACCCTGAGCCAGACTCTGCGACGGCCCATGAAGCGCCGGACCGCGCGCTGGCTCTACCCGTGGGCGGACCGGGTCATCGCGATCTCCCGGGGCGTGGGCGACGACCTGGTGTCCGCCTTCGGCATGGCCCCGGAGAAGATCGCCGTCATCTACAATCCCATGGCGACGCCGGATATGGCTGCCCGGGCCGCGGTGGCCGTCGACCATCCCTGGTTTGCCCCCGGCGGCCCGCCGGTACTGCTGGGCGCGGGGCGGCTGACCCGGCAGAAGGATTTCGTCGCCCTGGTGGAGGCATTCGCCTGGCTGCGCCGCCGGCGCCCGTGCCGCCTCATCATCATGGGGGAAGGCGAGGAACGGGAGCGGATCGCCGCCCGCGCCCGGGAACTGGGAGTGGCCGGCCATGTGGACCTGCCCGGCTTCATTTCCGACCCGATCCCCTGGATGGCCCGCGGCGCCGGCTTTGTCCTCTCCTCCCGCTACGAGGGGCTGGGCAACGTGCTGGTGGAGGCAATGGCGGTGGGGACGCCGGTGGTCTCCACCGACTGCCCCAGCGGACCCCGGGAGATTCTCGACGAGGGGCGCTACGGGCC
>SLLM01000051.1 GCA_007134055.1 Ectothiorhodospiraceae bacterium
CCCGCCGGGCAGTAACGCTGCTCGGGGGCGTCGTAGCGGGCCAGGTTCACCTTGATGGGAACGGAGTCATCCTTCAGGGTTAGGTGGCCCGGCTGCTCCTCAGCGTGGTTCGTGTTGGAGATGAACACCGACGAGAGTCGATCGAAGGTCACGACACCGTCGGGCTTGGGATATTCGATCGGAGTGCACTCGGACTTGGGCCGTAGCTGCTCGTGATCGGCGTGATTGGCGAACGTCCACGGTGCCCGGCCGCGCAGCAGATACGTGTCCACGGCTGCGTAGGCCAGGCCTCCCCACAGGCCCCAGCGGGCAAACGCCGGACGGATGTTGCGTACGCGGTACAGCTCGTCCCACACCCAGGACTGGCGCAGGCGTTCCCCGTACGCCGCCACATCCTGTCCCGGAGCCGGGTCGCTGGCCAGGGCCTCGAACACCGCCTCCGCCGCCAGCATGCCGGTTTTCATCGCATTGTGCGTGCCCTTGATGCGGGGAACGTTGAGGAACCCCGCACAGTCGCCGATCAGGGCGCCTCCGGGAAAATGCACCTTGGGCAGGGACTGGAGACCGCCTTCCACCAGTGCCCGGGCGCCATAGGAAATCCGGCGGCCACCGGCGAAGGTGGGGTGAATCGCCGGGTGGGTCTTGAAGCGTTGCATCTCGTCGAAGGGGGAGAGGTAGGGGTTGCGGTAGTCCAGGCCCACGACGAATCCCACTGCGACCTGGTTGTCCTCCAGGTGATAGAGGAACGCACCTCCGTAGGTGTTCCTGTCCATCGGCCAGCCGACGCTGTGGATCACCCTGCCGGGATGATGCACGGACGGATCGACTTCCCACAGTTCCTTGATGCCGATGCCGTAGGTCTGGGGGTTGGATTCGTCGGCGAGGCGGAAGCGCTGCAGCAGCTCCTTGGTGGCCGATCCGCGGCAGCCCTCGGCAAAGAGAGTCTGGCGCGCGTGGAGTTCGACGCCGGGCTCGTGATTCGGTCCCGGGGAGCCATCATTGAGCAAACCCATGTCGCCGGTGGCGATCCCCTTCACCGTGCCATCGTCATGGTACAGCACCTCCGCTGCGGCAAAGCCGGGAAAGACTTCCACGCCAAGGGCCTCGGCCTGCTCCGCCAGCCAGCGGCAGACATTGCCCAGGCTGACGATGTAGCAGCCCTCGTTGCGCATCTGCGGAGGTGTCGGCAGTCTGCGGGCATTGCGTTCGCCGAGGAGCAGAAAGCGGTCCTCCGTGGCTGGTGTATGCAGCGGTGCTCCGCGCTCCTGCCAGTCCGGAATGAGCTCGTTGAGGGCCCGGGGATCGACCACGGCGCCGGAGAGGATGTGGGCTCCGATTTCCGATCCCTTCTCGATCAGGCAGACCGAGAACGATTCGTTGCCGGCCTCCGCCGCCAGCTGCCGCAGGCGGATCGCCGCCGCGAGCCCGGCCGGACCGCCGCCGACGATCAGTACATCGAATTCCATGCTCTCCCGTTCAACGGTATCCATTCGGTTCTCCCGTGTGCTCTATAAACGAGCGGCGGCCACTGGAACAGTGGCCGCCGCGGTATCCGGATTGCCGAGGAGCCGAAGTACCCTAGTGTCCCCGAAGGGACACTAGCCGGTCTCCTTACGTTCGTCGCTCTGTGCCGCGCTCTCGCGCAGGCAGTGCTTGTCCAGCATCCGGTATAGGGTCAGGCGCGAGACATCCAGCAGGCGTGCCGCCCGGGAAAGGTTATCACTGGAGTAGGCGAGGACAAGCATGAGGGCTTCCTTCTCCGCTCGTTCCCGGGCTTCCTGCAGTGTCGGCAGTCGGTCGCCGGCACGCTCCTCGATTCCCAGGTCCACCGAGGTGATCATCCGACCGTCAGCCATGACCACCGCACGCCTGACCCGGTTGATCAGCTCGCGCACGTTCCCTGGCCAGGGATGGCGGAGCATGGATTCCTCCGCCCTGACGCTGAATCCCTTGAGGCGGGATTGCCCCTCGGAGCGGAAGCGCTTGAAGAAGTAGTGGGCCAGGCTCAGTATGTCGAGCCCCCGTTCCCGCAACGCGGGGACGGGCACGTGCAGCACGTTGAGGCGATAGTAGAGGTCTTCCCGGAAGCGGCCCTCGCCGATCGCCTCTTCCAGGTCCACGTGGGTGGCGGCCACGACGCGGACGTCCACCGGCGTCGGTTCGTACCCTCTCGCCCGCTGAATGGTGCCCGATTGCAGGAAGCGTAGCAGTGACACCTGCTGCTCCATCGGGAGGTCGCCGATTTCGTCCAGAAACAGCGTACCGCCATGGGCGGCTTCGATCTTGCCGATGGCGGGCCGCCCGGAACCCGGGACGTCCCCGTGCTCGTAGCCCAGGAGCTCGCATTGCCCGGCCGGGGATGTCAGCGCACTGCAGTTGACCGCCACCATGGGGCCGTTGCGGCGCGGAGACTGGTCATGCAGGGCCTGTGCCGCCAGTTCCTTGCCGGTACCGCTCTCGCCGGTGATCAGTACCGGGGCACTGGTTGCCGCCGCCCGCTGGATGACCTTCTGCAGGCGGCGCATGCAGTCGCTGCGGCCAACCATGCGGTAGCGCTGGGTGCGAGTCTCGCCGCTGGCACCGGCCTGCAGGGTCACCATGCCGTTGGCCCGCCCCATCGTGACCAGGAGCCGGTTCGCCTGCACTGGCAGGGTGTGGAAATCGTAGAAGCCGCGCACGATGGCGCGCTGTATTTCCGGACGGGTGATCGCCGCGGATTCCACCAGCGCGACCCATTCCGTGAGACCCACCAGGTCGGCATCCTCGGAGAGCTGTTCCCAGACGGCGCGCCGGGAGTCGTCCAGATGGATGAGACCGACCTGAAAGTCCCGCCGAGCGAGCAGCCTGCGCAGATCCGGTTCCGTTTCTGCGACAGCTACGTGCCATCCCGCGCAGCGGACGAAATCCAGCCAGCTGGACGCATCCGCCTGTTTTCCGAAGAAAATCGCAGTTCTGGATTCGGCAAAGGACTCGCCTCTCGGGGCTGAGTCGGCCATCGCGGTGTCCCCTTTTTGATACACGTTCAACTTCGGTTCATTTAAGCCGACATACGGCGGTGTGTCTACCGGACGACGGTGTCCGGGCGGGGGCAACATCCGAACCTGTGAAGGGGCGCACAGGTTCGGTCTGTTGTGTCTTGTCCCGCTACTGCGCCCCCATGGATGGCAGCCACAGGGAAATCTGCGGGAACAGGATGACCAGCACCGTCGCCAGGAGCAGGATCATGATGAATGGTGGCGTGCCCCTGATCACGTCGAAGTAGGGCCTTCGGAATACCGCCATGGCGGTGAAGATGTCGCAGCCGAAGGGGGGAGTGGCGGAGCCGATCGCCGCCTGCAGCGTGACCACCACGCCGACGTGAACCGGATCGAGGCCGGCGGCCTGCACCAGCGGAGCAAACAGCGGGGTCAGGATGAGGATGACCACGATCGGATCCACGAACATGCAGCCGATGAAGTAGGCCACGGCGATCAGGGCAAGGGCCGCCGTTGGGTTGTCACCGAAATTGGCGATGATGGGCTGCAGGATCTGCTGCGGGATGCCCGCGGTGGACAGTGCCTGGGAGAATGCGTAGCCCGCTGCCACGAGGACGAACACCACGGCGGTGATCATGCCGGTGGACAGGGCAATGGAACCCATCTCCCGGAGGGAGACCTTGCGATAGATGATGACCTCGAGCACGAACGCGTAAAGCACCGCCATGGCGGAGGCCTCCACCGGGCTGAAGGTGCCGGTGTAGATGCCGCCGACCACCAGCAGCGGAAAGCCCAGGGGCAGCAACGCGCCCTTCAGGGCGAGCACCCTCTGCTTCCAGTCGGAGCGGGCCTCCGGTTCGATGCCCATGAGGCGCGAGGCAACATAGCAGTAGATCGATATCATCAGCAGGATCATGATTCCGGGAAGGATCCCGGCAATGAACAGATCCCCTATCGAGGCCCCCCGGGCTATCACTCCGTAGACGATCATGCCGATGCTGGGCGGGATCAGCAGGGCGATGTCGCTGGCGTTGATGATCAGTGCCAGCGTGAAACTGTCCTTGTATCCCTTCTGCAGCAATCGCGGCCGCATGGGGCCGCCCATGGCCACGACCGTCGCCTGGGTCGAGCCGGAGACTGCCCCGAACAGTGTGCAACTCGCCGCCGTGGTAATGGGCAGGCCACCACGCAGGTGGCCACAGAAGGCGCTGACCAGGTCAAGCAGGCGATTGGCGGTATGTCCCTTGGTCATGATGTCGGCGGCGAATATGAACATCGGTACCGCGGCAAGCACCCAGTTGCTGACGCCGGTGATCATCCAGCTGACCCCCTGGTCGGGGCCGAAGAAGGTCATGTCGGTGAACATCATGAACAGTGTCGCGGCAATGATGGGCACCATCATCGGGAAGCCCATGAGGAGCAACACCACCATGAGAAGTATCATCCAGGTCAGCATCCGCCGGTTCCTTCTATTGTCCTGTTGTCTGTATCAGCGGCCGGTATCGGAGTCGTTCCGGGGATCGGGGCCGGATTCCTCCGGGGGAGGAGGTGGGTCGCCGGCATCGGAGATCTCACCCTTGCCGGCTTCCGGAACAGCGGTGGCAATCTCGTCCGGAACGTCGTCGTAGGCTTCCTTCTCGGTGAATGAGCGGTACATCTCCTTCGTGGTGAGATTGCGCAGGGCCGTGAGCCAGTACTGGATGCCGGCAAGGAAGAATCCGATCGGCAGCACGATGTAGAACGTCCACAATGGAATGCTCAGCGCGGATGTCGCCCGGCCCCGCTGATGGATGGTCTGGACGTAGCCCATCGATTCCCAGGCCAGGTAGAGCAGCAGTGCCCCGGTAACCAGGCAGATGAGGATCAGCATTGCCTTGCGGGCCATGCCCGAGAGCTGGTCGTAGATCGCGGACATGGAGATGTGCCGTGCCCGCCGTACCGCGTAGCTGATACCGACGAAGGTGATGAGGATGATCAGCAGCTCGGTGAGTTCCGTGATGCCGGGTATGCCCACGCGGAAAAAGGTGCGGCCCAGGACATGGGTGACCATGATCAGGCCCATCACGATGATGGAACCGGCAACGATGAACGATTCCGCGTACTCGAACCCCCGGTCGATTCCGCGGATCAATCGCACGGTAGTACTGTCGCCCCTTCGTGACGGGGTGTCGCTATCCGCCTCGCCCATGCCTGGTCTCTCCCGCCTTTGTTTTTTTCCGTGTCGATCACGATGTTTCCTACTGACCATAACGCAGATGCCACGCTTTTCCCACCGCATGGAAAAGGGGAAACCGTGTGTTACTGTTGATTGAGAGATGTTCACTTACGGTCTCTCCGGGTGTCCGGAGGGAGCCGGCATCCCTGGAAGCCCTGAAAGTACGAGAAGACTAAGGAGGTGCAGCATGCGTTGGCATCGCGGAATCTGTGCCGTGGCCCTCGGCACGGCCATGGTGGGAACGAGCGTGGCGCAGGCCATTGAATCCCAGACCTGGCGGTTTGGCCTCGAGGAGATCGAGGACAGCGTGCAGTATGCCTATGGCGCGCGGTTTGCGGAACTGATGAACGAGCGCACCGATGGTGCCGTCACCGTGCAGCTCTACCCGTACGGGCAGCTCGGCGGCCTGACGGACATCTACGACGCCGTTCAGAGTGGCGCGATACAGCTTGCGTTCGGCTCCGGTTTCCTGGGCGGTACGGTCCCCGAGAGCCAGCTGTTCAGCCTGAATTTCATCCTCACCGAGGACGAATGGACCAATACCCAGATTCTCAACTCGGATGAATTCCTGCGCAGCGAGGATTTCCAGGAGGCGTTCCGGGATCGTGACCTGCATCCGCTGGCCGTTGTTCCCGAGGGTTGGCAGGTATGGACGGCGAATCGCGAGATCCGTACCCCCGAGGATTTCTCCGGTCTCGCGATCCGGACCATGGACAATCGGCTCCTGCGTGAGACCTACCAGGCATATGGCGCCGACCCCACCACCATGGAGTACGGCGAAATCTACAGCGGTCTGCAGCTTGGGCAGATCGAGGGCAACATACAGCCGGTCTTCGCGCATGAGGAGATGAGCTTCTACGAAGTTCAGGATTACATGATCTTCGCCAATCACAAGGAGTTCATCGCCACCTTCATGGGCAATCGCGACTGGTACGACGGGCTTTCCGACGAACTGCGGGAGATTGTCCACGGCGTTACCGACGACCTGGTGGAGTACATCCACGACGTACAGCAGCAGCTCAACAGCGA
>SLLM01000162.1 GCA_007134055.1 Ectothiorhodospiraceae bacterium
AAAGGCGACAGAGGTTCAGGAAATCTCGCCGGCGCACCGAACGGGGGCAATTGCACGGTCGTGGAGCGCCCATGTGCCCGTCTGTTGCCTGAGATCTCTCCTGTTTTCATGTAACTATCTGATTAATAACACTAATAAGCCATGGCAGGATAATTGCTTTATCACCCCTGGGCAATCACCCGCAAAGTCGATCCATTCCCGGGCAGGCCCGCGAGTGTGCAAGACGGCGCGGGTACCGATGGGCATCTCTGGAGGCACGACATGAAAACACGCTACAGCGACGGGCACTGGCGATTCTTCTCATCACCGTTGCGCTCTGCGGGCATCGCCGGCGCGATGGCGCTGGGGCTCGTCTGCGCAGGCACTGCGCAGGCCGAGGACCCGATCAAGGTAGGGATCCTGCACTCCCTCTCCGGCACCATGGCGATCAGCGAGACCTCCCTGCGAGACGTTGCGCTGATGACCATCGAGGACATCAATGCCAACGGCGGGCTGCTCGGCCGGGAACTCGAGGCGGTGGTGATGGACCCCGCCTCTGACTGGCCGCGCTACGCCGAACAGGGCCGTGAGCTGCTCGAACGGGAGAACGTGGACGTGATCTTCGGTTCCTGGACGTCGGTCTCCCGGGAGGCGGTGCTGCCGGTGCTCGAGGAACTGAACGGCCTGATGTTCTATCCCGTCCAGTACGAAGGAGAGGAGTCGTCACGCAATATTTTCTATACCGGCGCGGCGCCCAACCAGCAGACCATCCCGGCGGTCGAATACCTGATGAGCCCGGAGGGGGGCGGCGCGGAGCGCTTCTTCCTGATCGGCACCGACTATGTCTTCCCCCGTACCACCAATCGGATCGTTCGAGCCTTCCTGCATCACCACGGCATTGCGAACGATGCCATCGAAGAAGTGTATTTCCCCTTTGAGCACAGCGACTTTCAGAGCGTGGTGGCGGATATCCGCCGGTTTGCCGATACCGGTCCCACGGCGGTGATCAATACCGTCAACGGCGACTCCAACGTTGCCTTCTACCAGGAGCTGGCGAACCAGGGCATCGACGCCATCGACATCCCCGTGCTGGCGACCTCGGTGGGTGAGGAGGAACTCCGTGGCATGGATCCCGGCCCGTTGGTGGGGCACCTGGCGGCCTGGAACTACTTCATGTCGGTGGAAACGCCGCAGAACGAAGCCTTCACCGCTCGCTGGGCCGAGTACGTGGAGAGCGCCGGCCTGCCCGGGGGTGACCAGCGGGTGACCAACGATCCCATGGAGGCTACCTACATCGGCATGAAAATGTGGGCACAGGCGGTCCTGCAGGCGGGCACCACCGACGTGGATGCAGTGCGTCAGGCCGTCTATGGCCAGTGTGTGGACTCTCCTTCCGGCTTCGAGATCTGCATGGACGAGGAGAACCACCACCTCCACAAGCCGGTACTGATCGGCGAGATCCAGGCCGATGGCCAGTTCGCGACGGTCTGGGAGACCGACGGTCCCGTTCGCGCCGAGCCCTGGAGCGAGTATCTGGACGAGAGCCGCGACCGGGTTGCCAACTGGCGCTACCCATGGGTCTGCGGAGACTGCACCGGGCCCTCCTACGGCCTGGAGTTCTGAACCTTCAAGGTAGCCGCGCGGGGCCGGAGGTGACCGGCCCCGCATTCCCCGCGAACGCTTCCGCGAACCGCAGCAGCGTCTGGTTCGCGAGAACGGGTACGTTTATGCACAAGTCGAACTGGCTGACCGGCCTGCTCCTTGGCTTACTCCTGGGCGCGCCCGGTGCGACCCTCGCACAGAGTGCCGAGGAGCGGGCCGAGGCCATCGCCGAAGGCGGGCAGCAGGCATCGGATGCAGCCGCGGACGGCCTCGCCGGGGAGACCGGCGAGGTGGTGGGACGGCTTGCCACCGCCGAGTGGCAGGAAGTCCGCGATGCCATCGAGGCCCTGGCCGAAGTCGGCGATGCCGACGCGCTGCCGGTGCTGCGGGCGCTCCAGGACGGCCGGCTGTACTACGACGAGGCTGACCGCGTGCTGGTGGAAGACGCCGCGGACCAGTCACTGCGGGACGCGATCACCGGGGACGATGTGGAGCGGGAGGGCCTGCAGCTGTCCCGGCCGCCGCTCACCAACCCGATCCGCCGCAGCCTGCGGCCGGTGATTGGCCAGTTGCAGATCTTCGCCGACGACGTGCAGCTTCGCCGGGCGGCCGCCGAGGAACTTGCCGACCGGCCCCAGGCGGCGATCCTGCCGCGGCTTCAGGATGCGCTCGAGCAGGAGACCGATGGGGAAGTCTCCAGGCTGTTGCGCATTGCCGTCGCCAGGCTACAGCTCGACGATGAGGACGCCGGTATCCGTCTGGACGCGGTGGAGACCATCGGCGCGATTCGCTCCTCACGTCTCAAGGGTTCGCTGGAACGCTTCCTGCGAACCGATGCCGACGGCGCCTACACCGAGCCGGATGCGGCCGTGCGCGATGCGGCCCGGGCGGCGATTTCCGCCATCGAGCAGCGTGAGCAGCTATCCCGGCTCCTGAGTGACCTGGTCTACGGCCTGTCCATGGGCAGCGTGCTGCTGCTCGCAGCTCTCGGGCTCGCCATCATCTTTGGCCTCATGCGGGTCATCAACATGGCCCACGGCGAACTCCTGATGATCGGGGCCTATACGACCTTCGTGGTGCAGAACCTGTTCGTCCTGCATGCCCCGGAGCTCTTCAATTTCTACCTGGTGGCGGCGGTGCCGGCGGCATTCCTGGTCACGGGTGCGGTGGGGATCGTCATGGAGCGGGGCGTGATCCGTCATCTCTACGCACGCCCCCTGGAAACCCTGCTCGCCACCTGGGGCATCAGCCTCATCCTGATGCAGACCGCCCGGACCATCTTCGGTGCCCAGAACGTGCGCATCGTCAGCCCCGAGTGGTTCTCCGGTAGCGTGCAGCTCATGCAGGGGGTGTCGCTGTCCACCAGCCGGGTGGGCGTCATCCTGTTCGCCTTTTTCGTGGTGGGGCTGGTCTGGTTCCTGATGACCCGCACACGGCTGGGCCTCGAGGTGCGCGCCGTGATGCAGAACCGGGAGATGGCGGCGGCCATGGGCGTTTCCGCCAACCGGGTGGACATGTGGACCTTCGGTGCCGGCGCCGGTGTCGCCGGCCTGGGCGGTGTGGCGCTCTCGCAGATCGTCAATGTCGGCCCAGAGCTGGGACAGGCCTACATCGTCGACAGCTTCATGGTGGTGGTGCTGGGTGGGGTGGGCAATATTCTCGGTTCGGTGACCTCTGCCCTGGGCCTGGGCGTCTTCTCCAAGTTCCTGGAGCCGGTCACCGGCGCCGTACTGGCCAAGATCCTGCTGTTCGTCGCCATCATCATCTTCATTCAGTGGCGCCCCCAGGGGATTTTCGCCCTCAAGGGCCGTTCGGCGGAGGACTGAACCCCCATGGCACAGGCACGGATCAATCGCATTGCAGGCCTTCACGGCCCCGCTGGCTGGCTGCTGTTCCTGCTGGCGGTGGCTGCGGTACTGGTTCTGATGCCGGTACTCAACCGCGTGGTGTCGCCGGAGTCCATCTTTCACGTGCCGAACTGGATGCTCACCCTGACAGGCCGGTTTCTCTGCCTCGCCCTGGTGGCGCTGGCGCTGGACCTGATCTGGGGGTACACGGGGATCCTCTCGCTTGGGCACGGCGCCTTTTTCGCCCTCGGCGGCTACGTCATGGGCATGCACCTGACCCGCAACAGCTACGCCGACGGCGGCGTACCGAACTTCATCCAGTTCCTCGGGGTCTCCGAGTGGCCCTGGTTCTGGGTGCCGTTCCAGTGGTTCTGGTTCACCGCGCTGATGATCCTGCTGGTGCCGGGCGTGCTGGCCTTCCTGTTCGGCTTCTTCGCCTTCCGCTCGCGGGTGCGGGGGGTGTATTTCGCAATCATCACCCAGGCCCTGACTTTCGGCATGATGCTGCTGTTCTTTCGCACCGAGACCGGCGTGGGTGGTGACACCGGACTCACCAATTTCCAGACCCTGCTGGGTTTCTCGGTGCGCGACGCGGATACGCGGCTCGCACTCTACCTGGTCAGCGCCCTGGCGGTAATCGGCGGCTACCTGGCCTGCCGCTACATCGTCACTTCCAAGCTTGGCCGGGTATTGACGGCAATCCGCGATGCCGAGTCCCGGGTTCGCTTCACCGGCTACAATCCACTGCGCTACAAGCTCTTCGTCTGGACGCTCTCGGCCATGCTCTGCGGTGTGGCGGGCGCGCTCTACGTGCCCCAGACCGGGGTCATCAACCCCGGGGAGATGGCGCCGGCCCAGAGCATCGAGATGGCGGTCTGGGTGGCGCTGGGCGGTCGCGGCACCCTGGTGGGGGCGCTGGCCGGGGCCGGCATCGTCAACGGCATGAAGAGCTATGTCACCGCCGTCCATCCGGATCTCTGGCTGTTCTTCCTCGGGGCGCTATTCATCATCGTGACGCTGTTTCTGCCCCGGGGCGTGGTAGGGCTCTTCCAGCGCGTGCGTGGGGAAGGAGGACGCTCGTGAACCGGGCGGTTGCCGCATTCCGCGAGCTCCAGCGCCGGGACCGGGTCTTCCCCTTCCTGCAGGAGGCGGCGCCGAGCCCCGGACTCGATACCCGTCACGGCCCGATCCTCTACGTGGAGGGCATCAGCAGGAGTTTTGACGGTTTCCAGGCGCTGGATGACCTTACCCTGTACGTGGACGACGGCGAACTGCGCTGCATCATCGGCCCCAACGGGGCCGGCAAGACCACGCTGATGGATGTCATCACCGGCAAGACCACCCCGGACAGTGGCCATGCCTGGTTCGGCAGCCGGCTGAACCTGCTGCGGATGAACGAGCATGCCATCGCCCAGGCGGGAATCGGCCGCAAGTTCCAGAAGCCCACGGTGTTCGAAAACCTCAGCGTGTTCGAGAACCTCGAACTGGCCATGCATGCTGACCGGGGACTGCGCCGGAGCCTGTTCTGGCGGCTGGACGGCGAGGGCCGGGACCGCCTCGATGAGGTGCTCGCCCTGATCGGGCTCGAGGCCCGTCGCCGGACCCTGGCCGGTTCCCTGTCCCACGGGCAGAAGCAGTGGCTGGAGATCGGTTCCCTGCTGATGCAGAACCCCCGGCTGCTGCTGGTGGACGAGCCCGTGGCCGGCATGACTGGCCAGGAAACGGAGCAGACTGCGGAGCTGCTGGTCTCCCTCGCCGGCAGGCACTCGGTGGTGGTCGTGGAGCATGACATGGAGTTCGTGCGTTCCATCGCCCGCACCGTCACGGTCCTTCACCAGGGCAGCGTGCTCGCCGAGGGCACCATGGATCAGGTCCAGGCCGACCCGCGGGTCCGCGAGGTCTACCTGGGCGAGGAGGAGACCTGACATGCTGCGGATCGCGGGGCTGAACCAGTATTACGGCGGGAGTCACATTCTCCGGGACGTCGGGTTGCACGTCGAGGAAGGCCGCTGCAACTGCCTGATGGGCCGCAACGGCATGGGCAAGACGACGCTGCTGAAGTGCATCATGGGTCTGCTGCCGGTGGCCGGCGGCACAATCCGCTTCCACGGCGAGGACATCAGTACCCTCCCGGCCCAGCAGCGGGCCCGGCTCGGTATCGGCTATGTCCCCCAGGGCAGGGAGATCTTTTCCCAGCTCACCGTGGAGGAAAACCTCCGGGTGCCGCTGGCCGGCAGGCGCGCCCGCAGCATCCCGGCGCGGGTCTACGAGCTCTTTCCGGTGCTCAAGGCGATGGCGCGCCGGCGTGGCGGTGATCTCTCCGGCGGGCAGCAGCAACAGCTCGCCATCGGCCGCGCGCTGGTGCTGGACCCGGAGATCCTCCTGCTCGACGAGCCCAACGAGGGGATCCAGCCGAACATCGTCCGGGAGATCAGCGCGGTGATCCGCAGGCTCAACCGGGAAGAGGGACTGACCATTCTCCTGGTGGAGCAGAAACTCCCCTTTGCCCGTGCCACCGCGGACTGCTTCAATATCATGAACAACGGCCGCAACGTCGCGCACGGCGCGATGGGCGAACTCGACGACACCCTCATACGTGACCACCTGACCGTTTGACGGCGGTGATCGTTACTCGTCCAGGACCCGCCGGTACCCCAGTGCCTCGCTCAGGTGTTGCAGCGTCACCCGGTTCGTGTCCGCCAGGTCGGCGATGGTGCGGGCGACCCGCAGTACCCGGTGGTAACCCCGTGCCGACAGCCCCAGGCGGTGCAGTGCATCGTTGAGGAAGCGTCGTTCCGGCGCGCCGAGGCGGCAGGCCTGCTCGATGGCATCGGCGGCGATGTCCGCACTGGCGCAACCGCTTTCCGCCAGCCGCCGTGAGCGCGCGGCGCAGACCCGGGTGCGTACCGCGGCGCTGCATTCCCCCGGTGCCTCGTCCTGGAGTTCCTCGGGGCGCAGGCGGGGGACTTCCACCTGGAGGTCGATGCGATCCAGCAGCGGACCGGAGATACGGCCCCGGTAGCGTGCCACCTGGTCCGGGGTGCACCGGCATTCCCGGAGAGGGTCGCCGAGGTGGCCGCAGGGGCAGGGATTCATGGCCGTTACCAGCTGGAACCGGGCAGGGTACTCCACCTGGGCTGCCGCCCGGGATACCGTGACGCGCCCCGTTTCCAGCGGTTCACGGAGAACCTCCAGCGCCTGGCGGCCGTATTCCGGCAGTTCGTCCAGGAACAGTACACCGTGGTGGGCCAGCGAGATCTCCCCCGGACGCGGTCTGCTGCCCCCTCCGGCGAGGGCCACGGGCGAGGCCGAGTGGTGCGGGGCGCGGAACGGACGCCGGCCCCAGTCGTCCGCGTGGAATCCCGGCTGGCTCAGTGACCGCACGGCGGCGGATTCGAGGCGCTCGCCCTCGGTCATGGGGGGGAGGATGCCGGGGAGCCGGGCGGCCAGCATGCTCTTGCCGGTACCGGGAGGGCCCACGAACAGCAGCGAATGGGCGCCGGCGGCAGCCACCTCGAGGGCGCGACGCGCCGTTGCCTGGCCCTTGACCCCGAGCAGATCCGCCTGCAGCCCCCCGGGGTGCGCCGCGAGCGGTTCTGCGGTGGGCAATCGTTCCTGTCCCCGCAGGTGGGCAGTGACGTCGGCCAGGCACCCGGCGGCGAAGCTGCCGTCGGGGTGGGCCAGGGCTGCCTCCGCGCCGTTCTCCCGGGGGACCATGAGCTGGCGGCCGGCCCGCCGCGACTGCAACGCCAGCGGCAGTGCGCCCGTCACCGGTCGCAGTGCCCCGGTCAGGGCGAGTTCGCCGGCAAACTCCCAGCGGGACAGCGGTTCCGGGGGCAGCTGGCCCGAAGCCGCCAGTATCCCGATCGCAATCGGCAGGTCGAAGCGGCCGCCGTCCTTGGGCAGATCGGCCGGGGCCAGGTTCACGGTGATCCGGCGGCGGGGGAAGTCGAAGCCGCTGTTGACGATGGCGCTGCGGACCCGGTCGCGGCTCTCCCTGACCGCGGTCTCGGGCAGGCCGACCATGGAAAATCCCGGCAGGCCGTTGGCCAGATGCACTTCCACCGTGACCAGAGGCGCATCCACGCCAAGACCGGCGCGGCCAAAGGCGATCGCGAGGTTCATGCTCTCCCTTCCCTGGGTGTGCGATCCGGTCCGCGCGCGCCGGGAGCCGGATATGGATGGCGATTATCCGCCCGCGGTCACTCGGCTTCCTTGAGCAGTGCCTCCAGCGCGGTCACCCGTTCCTCCATGGCTTCCAGCTGGGCACGGGTGCGGGCCAGAACCTTCGCCTGGGCATCGAATTCCTCGCGGGTGACGAGTTCCATGCGGTGGAACGTGCTCTGCATGGTGGTGCGCAGGTTCTGTTCCACCTCGCGCTGGAACTCCCGCAGGCCGGAGGGGAGGTTCTCGCTGAACTTCCGGCTGAGTTCGTCGAGGGTTTTCGGGTCCAGCATGGGGCATCGCCTCTTCCGGTGGGTAAATGGCTGCGCCCGGGCGGTGCGCACTGCACTGTCCTGGTGCATGTCGGCCGTCCCGGGCCGTGTCCGTCGACACATGGATTGCCATCACAGCATGTTTTCCCGGGGCTCACAACAGATGGCACGGGAAATGCTCCCGGGGTGTTGACAACGACGCCGCGTGGTGCGGCGAACGCATCAGGGAGAAACCGGGCATGAAACTCGTCAGCGCAATCATCAAGCCGTTCAAGCTGGACGACGTGCGCGAAGCCCTCTCCGACATCGGTGTGCAGGGCATCACCGTGACGGAGGTAAAGGGCTTCGGACGTCAGAAGGGCCATACGGAACTCTACCGTGGGGCCGAGTACGTGGTTGATTTCCTTCCCAAGGTGAAGCTGGAAGTGGCGATCGCCGACGAGCAGGAGGAGAGCGTCATCGAGGCCATCACCAGGGCGGCCAATACCGGCCGGATCGGCGACGGCAAGATCTTCGTCTTCGATCTGCTCCAGGCCATTCGGATCCGTACCGGAGAAACGGACAAGGACGCCCTCTGAATCACCTCCCCGCTTTTTCTTCAGAAGGAAAAGAGTCATGGATCAAGCAATTGAAATCGCATACGCGCTGGACACGTTCTACTTCCTGATTTCCGGTGCCCTGGTCATGTGGATGGCAGCCGGCTTCACCATGCTGGAGTCCGGCCTGGTGCGCTCCAAGAACACCACCGAGATTCTGACCAAGAATATCTCACTGTACTCAGTGGCCTGCGTCATGTACCTGTTCTTCGGCTACCAGGTGATGTATGGCGGCGGACCGAACGGTGTGATCCCCGGGCTCGGTTTCGGCCTGGATGCTGACAACTCCGTCGGCGACGTGCTTGGCAGTGATGGCGACGTGTACTACTCGAACACCTCCGATTTCTTCTTCCAGGTGGTGTTCGTGGCCACTGCCATGTCGATCGTCTCCGGCGCGGTGGCGGAGCGCATGAAACTGTGGAGCTTCCTGGTGTTCGCCATCGTCCTCACCGGGGTGATCTATCCGGTCCAGGGGTACTGGTCCTGGGGCGAAGGCTGGCTGGATGCAATCGGCTACTCTGACTATGCCGGTTCCGGAATCGTGCACATGGCCGGCGCAGCCGCTGCCCTCGCCGGGGTGATCCTGCTCGGACCCCGCAAGGGCAAGTACGGCGCCAAGGGCGAGGTGCGGGCCATTCCCGGGGCCAATCTGCCGCTGGCCACGCTGGGAACCTTCATCCTCTGGCTGGGCTGGTTCGGCTTCAACGGCGGTTCCGAGCTCAAGGTCTCCGATGTCGAGTCGGCGAACGCCGTGGCGCTGGTCTTCACCAATACCAACCTGGCGGCGACGGCGGGCCTGATCGCGGCGATGCTCCTGTCCAAGGCGATGTTCGGCAAGGCGGATCTGACACTGATACTCAACGGCGCCCTGGCGGGTCTGGTGTCGATCACCGCCGGTCCGGACGTGCCCTCGCAGTTGCTGGCCGTCATCATCGGCGCTCTCGGCGGCGTCATCGTGGTGCTCTCCATTATCGCCCTGGACAAGCTGCGCATCGATGACCCGGTGGGGGCGATCTCGGTCCACGGGACCTGTGGTATCTGGGGGGTACTGGCGGTACTGCTGTGGAATGACGATGCCAGCTTCATCGTCCAGATTGTCGGCCTGCTGGCCATCTTCGCCTGGGTCTTCATCGCCAGCCTGGTCGTCTGGGCGATCCTCAAGGCGGTGATGGGCATACGCGTTTCCGAGGAAGAGGAAACCGAGGGCCTGGATCTGCTGGAATGCGGCATGGAAGCCTATCCCGAATTCGACGGCAAGGCCGGTTCCAAGTAAACCTGCCACACCGCCGATAGACGGAACGGCCGGGTGCCGCCTGACGGTGCCCGGCCGCATTGTTCGAACCGGGTGCCGAGACCGGATCTTCGGCAGCCTGCCAACCCTTCGGGAGCCTCTCCTCGACCTTCCCTGAAGCATGCCGTGCCTGACTTCCCCGATCCAGGGGACTACATTGAGCACCCATGGATGCCCTGACCCTCGAAGCCGTTGCAGTCGGCCCACTTCGGGAGATCAACCTCACGGTCCGCAGCGGCGAGGTCGTGTGTCTTTCCGGGGCCTCCGGTTCCGGAAAGAGCCGCCTGCTGCGTGCCATTGCCGACCTGGAACCCCACGCCGGCCGTATTCTCCTTGGTGACCTGAGGCAGGATGCGCTTGCGGCTGATCGCTGGCGTGCCCGCGTGATGCTCGTGCCGGCAGAGAGCAGTTGGTGGGGGAGTACCGTGGCGGAGCATTTCCTCGAGCCGGTGCCCGGGAGCCTGGAGGGGTTCGGTTTGTCACCGGCTGTCATGGACTGGGACGTGGCCCGCCTTTCCTCGGGAGAGAAGCAGCGTCTGGGTGTCCTGCGGGCGCTTTCCAGGCGACCACGGGCCCTGCTGCTGGATGAACCCACTGCCAATCTCGACACGGCCACCACCAGGCGGGTCGAGCAGTGGTTGCGGTCCCACGCGCGCCGCGAAGGCGTGCCGATCCTCTGGGTTGCCCATGATCCGGAACAGATTTCGCGGGTGGGTGACCGGCACTTCACGATACGCGGTAGTGGACTGAGGGAGGGGGGATGCAGGACGGGATAATCGAGCTGGCCTGGTGGGAGCTGGGAATCGCCGCGTTGCTGGTTGTTGCCCTGGCCGTCACGACCCACCTGGGTCGCCTGGGGCTGGCCCGGGAGCTCGTCATCGCCGGTACCCGGACCGTAATCCAGCTCGCCATCATCGGTTTCGTGCTGGAGGCGCTGTTCGCAGTGGCGGCGCTGCGCTGGATCGCGTTGATGGCGCTGGTGATGCTGCTCGTGGCGGGATACGAGGTCATGTCCAGGCAGAAGCGGCGCATGACGGGTGGCTGGGCCTTTGGCATCGGCACCCTGTCCATGTTCCTCTCCTCGTTCACCGTGACCGTTCTTGCCCTCGTGGTCATCATCGGCCCCCAGCCCTGGTACATGCCCCAGTACGCCATACCCCTGCTGGGCATGATGCTGGGCAATACCATGACGGGTGTGGCGCTGGGCCTGGACCGGCTTACCGATGGCGCCTGGCGCCAGAGTCAGGTGATCGAGGGCAGGCTCATGCTGGGCATGCACTGGCATGAGGCGGTGGCCGACATCCGGCGGGATGCCATGCGCAGCGGCATGATTCCCACCATCAATGCCATGGCGGCGGCCGGCGTGGTGAGCCTGCCGGGCATGATGACGGGGCAGATACTGGCCGGAGCGCCGCCGGCCCTGGCGGTGAAGTACCAGATTCTCGTGATGTTCCTGATCGCCGTGGGTACCGGCTTCGGCACCGTCGTCGCAGTGTCGGCCGGCAGCCGCAGGTTGTTCGACCAGCGCCAGCGGCTGCGACTGGACCGTCTCTCCAGCGCGTGACCGCTACTGATCCGTGAGCAGCTCCCGGCAGAATTCCGGTACCGCCAGCGCCGCGCGGTGGGTTGCGCAGTTGTAATAGCGTGTCGTGAACGCCCGCGCCCCGGCGTCAGACTCCCGGAACCGGGTCAGATCACCGCCCTTGCCCGCCATGGTGGCGGACCACCAGCCGGAAGGGTAGCCGACAACCGGGAACTGCAGGGTGACCACACGGGCGAAGCCACCGTCCCGCATCGCCGTTCGGACGTCCCGTAACAGGCTATCCAGATGCAGGATGGGGGACTCGCTCTGCTGGACCATGAGTCCGTCACCCGCGAGCGCGCGGTGCACGCTTGCCATGAAATCCTTGCCGAACAGGCCCACCGCGGGACCGACGGGATCCGTGCTGTCGACAATCATCACGTCCACGGAGCCCGGCTCCAGGCGGCGTACGTATTCGATTCCGTCCTCGAAGAGCAAGTGTGCCCGGGGATCGTCGTTGGCGCTGCACAACTCCGGAAACCAGCGTTCCGCCGCCCGCGTGACGCCCTCGTCGATGTCCACCTGCACGCATTCCTCGACACCCGGATGCTTCATCACCTCCCGCAGCATGCCGCAGTCGCCGCCACCGATGATCACCACCCGGCGTGGATGCGGGTGGGTGAAGAGCACCGGATGGGCCATCATTTCGTGGTAGGTGAAGTTGTCCCGGCTGGTGAGCATCACGTAGCCGTCCAGCACCAGCAGCCGCCCCCAGCTTGTGGTCTCGTAGACCTCGATCCTCTGGTAGGGGGTCTGCTCCTCGTGCAGCTTCCTGCGGACGCGCAGCGTAAGGCCGATGCCCTCGTCGTCGTCGCGTTCCGTGAACCAGCCGTCTTCTCCCTGTCCCATCTGCTGCCTCGCCAGCCCGTGAATGAATGCGGGCGGATTATCGCGAATCCCGCATTCCAATGTAAGAGCCCCCTCCACTGCGTTACCCTATGCGCCCACGGGCCACGGCGGAGCGGTGCGGCATGAGCGGTGACTGGACCATCCAGCGGTCAAGGGATATCTACAACGTAGCGCACTGGGGGGGCGGCTATTTCGATTTCAGCGACAGCGGCCGCGTCGTGGTGCGTCCCAGCCGTGACCCGGACGGACCCTGTATCGACCTCGGAGCCGTGGCCGACGAGGCCAGGGCCCAGGGGCTGGGTCTGCCGGTGCTGGTGCGGTTCATCGACATCCTGCACGATCGGGTCGAGTCGCTTTGCCAGGCATTCGCGGCGGCCATGAGTGACGACGGTTACCGGGGTCGCTATACGGCCGTCTATCCGATCAAGGTGAACCAGCAGCGGCGGGTGGTGGAAGAAATTCTGCGGGAGGGTGGCGAGCGGGTGGGTCTGGAGGCGGGCAGCAAGCCGGAACTCATGGCGGTGCTGGCCAAGGCCCCGCCCGGCGGCATCGTCGTGTGCAACGGTTACAAGGACCGGGAGTACATACGCCTGGCGCTGTTGGGGGAGCGCCTGGGGCTACGGGTGTACCTGGTGGTGGAGAAGCGCTCCGAACTGGAGCTGGTGATCGACGAATCGACGAGCCTGGGGGTTCGTCCGCGTCTGGGCATGCGGGTCCGGCTTGCCTCGATCGGCGCCGGCAAGTGGCAGAATACCGGGGGAGAGAAGTCGAAGTTCGGGCTGACGGCGGCGCAGGCCCTGGCGGTGGTGGACCGCCTGCGCGAGACCGGCATGACCGAGTGCCTGGAGTTACTGCATTTCCACCTGGGTTCCCAGATTCCCAACCTGCGGGATATCCGTCGCGGCATGCGGGAGGCTGCGCGCTACTACGCTGAACTTCATCTGCTGGGGGTCCCCGTGCGCTGCGTGGACGTGGGTGGTGGACTGGGAGTGGATTATGAGGGCACCCGTTCCCGCAGCTACTGCTCCATGAACTACAGCGTCCGGGAGTACGCCCAGAATGTGGTGCACCCGCTCTGGGAGATCTGCCAGGAGTACAACCTGCCGCATCCGGACATCATCTCCGAGTCCGGGCGCGCACTTACCGCCCACCACGCCGTCCTGCTTACCAACATCATCGACCACGACGTCGCCGGCGCCGGCGAGGATCCGAAGGCTCCCGGGCAGGATGCGCCGCAGATCCTCCAGGATCTCTGGGCCAGCCTGCAGGCGCCGGATGACCGCAAGAAACCACTGGAGCGCTATCATGATGCCGTGCACGTGCTCCAGGAGGCGCAGGCGATGTATACCCACGGGGTGCTCAACCTGCCCCAGCGGGCGATGGCGGAGCAGCTCTACCAGGCCGTGTGCCGCCAGGTCCTCCCCCAGCTCGACCCATCCGTGCGTTCCCATCGGGAGGTCGTGGACGAACTCAACGAGAAACTGGCGGACAAGCTCTTCTGCAACCTGTCGATATTCCAGTCCATGCCCGATGTCTGGGCCATCGACCAGGTCTTTCCCATCCTGCCCCTGGCGCGCCTGGACGAGCCGCCCACCAGTCGGGCAACCCTGCAGGATCTCACCTGTGATTCCGACGGCTGCATCCAGCACTACGTTGATGGCGATGGTGTGGAGAGCACCCTGCCCCTGCCGCCCTATCGGCCGGGAGAACCGTACCTGCTTGGCATCTTCCTGGTGGGGGCCTACCAGGAGATTCTCGGTGACATGCACAATCTGTTCGGCGATACGGACTCGGTCAACGTGGAGCTCGACGGTCGCGGAGGGTATCGCCTCAGCGGCGGCCACCGCGGCGACACCGTGGAGTCCGTGCTCCGCTACGTGGCCTTCGACCGGGAACGGTTGATGGCGGACTATCGGCGCCGGGTGGACCACTCCACACTGGCCGACGACGAGAAGCGGGTGTTTCTCGACACCCTGGAATCGGGCCTGGACGGCTACACCTATCTGGAGGACCTATGAAGACGGGATTCATCGGACTGGGCGCCATGGGTGCCGGCATGGCGCGGAACCTTCATAAGGCGGGCCTGCTGGCGACAGTCTGGAACCGTACACCCGGGACCGCCAGGGAGTTCGCGGATGCGCTGCAGCTGCCGCTTGCCGATGATCCCGCCGGTCTTGCGGCAGACGTGGATGTGGTCTTAATCTGCGTGTCCCGGGACGAGGATGTGCTTTCGGTGGTGGATGCCGCGCTGCCCGGCCTGGGGGAAGGCAGTGTGGTCGTGGACTGTTCCACCATATCCGAGGAAACCGCGAGGGAGGCGGCCCGGCGGGTCGCGGCCTGTGGCGCCGGGTTTCTGGACGCGCCGGTTTCCGGCGGCAAGGAAGGCGCCGACAATGGCCAGCTCGTGTTCATGGTGGGGGGAGACGAGAACGCGTTCCGGCGGCTTGCGCCCGCCTTCGAGGCGATGGGCAAGGCCGCGACCCATATGGGTCCGGTGGGTTCCGGACAGGCGACCAAGGCGGTGAACCAGATCATGGCCGCGGGGATCATCCAGGCGGTCACCGAGGCCCTGGCATTCGGGCAGGCCTCGGGGCTGGACATGAAGAAGGTCATCGACGTGGTCGCGGGGGGGGCGGCTGGCAACTGGCTACTGCAGAAGCGGGGCCCGACGATGGTGGAGGGGCAGTTCGACCCGGGATTCAAGCTCGCCCTGCATCACAAGGATCTGGAGATCTGCCGGCGGATGGCGGCGGACCTGGGGGTGGCCCTGCCGGTGGTGGAGATGACCCTCAAGCACTATCGGCGGCTGATGGACGAAGGATACGGGGACGAGGACATCTCCGCGCTGTTCCGGGCCAAGCAGACGCTGTTCCGCGAGGGCAACCTGCGGGGGCTCTGACACCCCGTCACCGGGTGCAGAGGAGGCGTGGCGCCGCGGCCAGGCGCGAGGGACTCGCTTGAGCGGTGCCCCCGCCTGCGGCACTTGACGTCCGGACAGCCGCGTTACCAGCCTTTCCGGGAAGTCTCCTGGGGAGGCACCCTAACCCTGCAGGCGGAGGAGAATGCTCTCCACCTGTTCGGCCTCCAGCCGTCGTCGTACCTCGTCCACCCGGCTGCGGCTATTGATGGGACCGATGCGGACCCGGTGCCAGGTCTCGCCGCCGTCGATCCGTACGCTCTGGATTTCCGCCTCCACGCCCATCAGGGCAAGCCGCGCCTTCAGGCGATCGGCGTCGCCGTGGTTGCGGAAGGAGCCGGCCTGGACCATGTAACGGGCACTGTCGTGCGTGGCCTCCGGCGGC
Source organism: Ectothiorhodospiraceae bacterium (assembly GCA_007134055.1). Lineage (GTDB taxonomy): Bacteria > Pseudomonadota > Gammaproteobacteria > Nitrococcales > Aquisalimonadaceae > Natronocella. Next base: position 15,485 of record SLLM01000162.1, read on the forward strand.
GTGGTCCCGGAGCTGTCCGGTCCGGGAGGAATGCCTGGCGCCTCGATCCGTGCGGTGGTGGACTCCTCCAGCGGTTCGTCATCCGGGACCACGACCTCCATTTCCGAGAGCAGCTTGTAGAACTCGAAGCGAGGGCTCTGCTCATCACCGGAGCTGCCCGGTTCGGCCGGGGTTGTCGGCGGGCGTGCGGCGACGTCGGCGGCGCTGATCTGTTGTTGCCGCTCGTGGTGGAGGTGCACCAGGGCCGCCAGGAACAGGCCGGGCAGGAAACCGCCCAGCATCCAGACCCAGCCCGGCACGCCGCCCCGGGAACGATTCCTGCGTTGCGCCTGGGTGGTTGTGCGCTTGCGTCGGGCCGCCATTACATTGCCTCTGGGGCGCTCACGCCCAGCAGGGCGAGGCCATTGCGGATTGTCTGCCGGGCGGCGAGCACCAGGCAGAGACGGGCGTCCCGGAGATCTGCATCCTCCACCAGGAACTGATGGGCGTTGTAGTAGGTGTGCACCGCGTTGGCCAGGTCCCGGAGGTAATGCGCCACCTGGTGGGGTTCAGCGGCTGCGGCGGCGGTGGTGACCAGTTCCGGGTACTGGCCGATGGCATTGACCAGCGCCTGCTCGTGCTCCTCCGTGAGTCGGGCCAGGTGGTCGAGACCGTTGTCGCGGTCGTGCTCCAGGGACCTCTCCGCGAGTTGCCGCATGACACTGCAGATGCGCGCGTGGGCGTACTGGATGTAGTAGACAGGATTGTCGGCGGATTCCGACTTCGCCAGCTCCAGGTCGAAATCCAGGTGCTGTTCCGGCTTGCGCAGAACGTAGAAGAAGCGCCCCGCGTCGGTGCCCACCTCGTCGCGCAGTTCCCGCAGGGTGACGAACTGGCCGGAGCGCGTGGACATCTGCAGCCGCTGCGTGCCGCGATAGAGGATGGCGAACTGCACCAGGCGGAAATCCAGCAGGTCCGGATCCCGTCCCAGGGCGGTCAGGGAGGCACGGACGCGGCCGATGTAACCGTGGTGATCCGCGCCCATGACGTCGATGCAGCGGTCAAACCCGCGCTCGAACTTGTTCAGATGATAGGCGATGTCCGAGGCGAAATAGGTGGTCGCGCCGTTCTCCCGGCGTACCACACGATCCTTTTCATCGCCGAATGCGGTGGAGCGGAACCAGGTCGCACCGTCCGCCTGGTAGAGGTGGCCGCCCCGCTCCAGCAGCTCCAGGGCGTGCTCGATGGCTCCCTCCTCCTCCAGGGAGCGTTCCGAGAAATAGCTGTCGTGGCGTACCCCGAAACCATGCAGGTCGTCGCGGATGTCATCCAGCACGGTGTCCAGGGCTAGCCGGAAGACACGCTGGTAGTCATCGTCGCCGAGCAGGGTCTTGCTGCGGGCGATGACGGTATCGATGTAGTTTTCCTTGTCGCCGCCCTCCGAACCATCCAGAGGCAGTTCGGCCAGCAGGTTTCCGGCCGGATGCAGCAGGCGATCACCGTCGAGATCCCGCAGCCGGGCGGCGATCTCGCGGACGTAATCGCCACGATAGCCGTTGTCAGGAAAGCGCAGCTGCTCCCCCTGCAGCTGCAGGTAGCGCAGCCAGACGCTGGTGGCGAGGATGTCCATCTGCCGCCCGGCGTCGTTGACATAGTATTCCTGGTGTACCCGGTAGCCTGCCGCCGTCAGCAGATTGCTGAGGGCGCTGCCGAAGGCAGCGCCGCGGCCGTGCCCAACGTGCAGCGGGCCGGTCGGGTTGGCCGAGACGTACTCCACCAGGACGCGGGGGCCATCGCCGGCAACGCCGTGGCCGTAGGCCCCGCCTGCTGCCAGGGCGTCCCGTACCGGCTGGAAGGCCGCATCGGCGCTGAGAAAGAAGTTGATGAAGCCGGGGCCGGCGACTTCCACCCGTGCCACGCCATGGTGGGACGGCAGCGCCGCCACCAGCGCCTCGGCGATCTCCCGAGGTTTACAGCGCGCCGAGCGGGCCAGCAGCATTGCCGTATTCACCGCGAAATCCCCGTGCTGACGATCCCTGGCCCGCTCCACCTGGACCGGGACCTCGGCGTCCGCCGGGATGCGGCCTTCCGCCTGCAGTCTCGACAGGGCCTGCAGAACCAGGGCGCGAATCTCTTCTCTCATGCGGCTCCCATGTCGCTTGTGCGGCTCGCGGGCGTGTCGTGAACCCGGTTCCGTCCCCCGAACCGGAGAAGCGGCTTGCCGGAAGTCTGCGTATTATCCGGGGTGGGGGGGCTGTTTCAAGGGCACGGTTCCCACTCCCACGGAATTGCGGCGCCATCCGCTCACCCACCGCAGGTGCCGATTTCAGCCGGAGAGGCCCAGCAGAATGGGCACGTACACCACCAGCACAAGCACCGCCACCAGGCTCAGCAGGTACGGCACCACCGCCCGCGCGATTCGCTCCAGCGGCAGTCCCGTCACGGAGGAAGCAACATAGAGGTTGATTGCCACCGGGGGCGTGATCATGCCGATGGCGAGCCCCACCACGATGATGATGCCGAAATGGATCGGGTCGATCCCCAGCTGCATCACCAGGGGCAGGAGCACGGGTGTGAGGATGATCAGCGCGCTGGCGGTCTCGATGAATATTCCGGTGAGCAGGATGACAGTCACCACTAGCAGCATGATCACGTAGGGGTTGGTGGACAGCGCCAGCACGGACTGGGCGATGGTGCCGGGAACGTTCCAGCTGGCCAGGGTCCAGCTCAGTACCGCGGAGGTGGCGATGACGAACATGATCACGGCGGTGGTGATCGCCGAGCGGACCATGATGTGGTAGATCTGCCGCAGGGTGAGATCCCGGTATATGAACAGGGAGACCAGCAGGGCGTAGTTTACCGCGACCACCGCCGCCTCGCTGGGAGTGAAAATGCCGGAGAAGATTCCGCCCAGGATGATCACCGGGGTCAGCAGTCCCCAGAAGGCGCTGCCCAGGGTACGTGCGATGGTCCGCAGGGAGAACGCCGAACCTCGCGGGTACTGCCGTCGGTAGCCCTGCACGATGGCGATCACCATCAGCACCGCGCCCATCACAACGCCGGGCAGGAAGCCGTTGAGAAAGAGCTGCGAGACGGATTGCTGGGCCATGACCGCATAGATGATCATGGGCACCGAGGGCGGAATGACCACGCCGATGGTACCACTGGCCGCGATCAGGCTGGCGACCGACGCCGGATCGTAGCCCTTGCGCCTGAGTTCCGGCACCAGGGTCGAGCCGATGGCGGCGGTGGTGGCCGCCCCGGAGCCCGAGATCGCGGCGAAGAACATCCCCGCGAGCACCGAAACGATCGCCAGGCCTCCCTTGAGGAACCCGAACAGTGCGTCGGCGAATTCCACCAGCTTCTCGCTGACCTTGCCCTGCGCCATGAGATCCCCGGCGAGGATGAATAGCGGCACGGCGATCAGGGCGAATGAGTCGATTCCCGAGAACATGCGCTGGCTGACTACCATCAGCGGCACACCGGCGCCGTACAGGGCGACTACGCTGCTGGCACCGATGGCGAATGCCACCGGGACCCCGACCAGCAGGAACAGCATGAACAGGGCGAACAGCAGCAGGGTCATGGCCCGGGCGTTTCCGGGGATGCGGAGCCGGGCCCGTCGGAGTCCCGCGCCGGGCGGAGGATGACCTCGAGCAGGTCCACCAGGGCGTAGTAGCTCATGATGGCGGCGCTGGCGGGCATCACCGAGTAGACGTAGTACATCGAGATGCGCAGGGAGGCGGAACGCTGGAATGCCTGCATCTCCATGTAGCGGTACCCCACCACCACCAGCACCAGCAGGAATGCGATGGCGATCAGCGAGACCGCCGCCCGGCAGGTACGCTGCAGGCCGTCGGGCATGCGCTCGAGCAGGAAGGTGACGGCGATGTGGCGGCCCCGCTGGTAGGCCAGGGTGGCGCCGAGGAATGTGATCCAGACCAGGAGGAAGCGGGATGCCTCTTCCGTCCAGCCCACGGCGGTAAAGAGTACGCGCGAGACGATCTGCAGCGTCATCAGGGCGATCAGCGCCACGATGCCGATGAACACCACGCGCTGGAGCACGGCGTCCATGCCGCGCTCGATCGCCGTCAGCGCCTGCAGCACGGGATCAGTCCAGTGCTTCCCGGATGCGGCTCAGGTAGTCGCCGAACTGCTCGCCGTACTGCTCGTAGACCGGCGCCACGGCATCCTGGAACGCCTCCAGGTCCGGGTCCTCGACGATCTCCATCCCGGCTTCCCGGAGCTCCGCGAGCTGGTCTGCCTCCATCTCGGCGTTCACCCGCCGTTCGTGCTCCGCAGCTTCCTGGGCCGCGTCACGGAGCACGTCCTGTGCGGCTGCCGGCAGCTGCTCCCAGACCGACAGACCCATGACGAAGAGGGCCGGTGCGTAGGTATGACGGGACAGCGTCATGTGGGTCTGGGTCTCGTTCAGGTTGAAGGAATGGATCACGTTGACCGGATTCTCCTGGCCGTCGATGGTGCCCTGCTGCATCGCGGTCAGCGCCTCGGTCCAGGCCATGGGCACCGCGTTCGCGCCCAGGGCCCGGAAGGTGTCCACGTACACCGGGTTTTCCATCACCCGCAGGCGCATGCCGTCCAGGTCATCCGGATGGTTCACGGCATGGCGGCTGTTGGTCAGGTTGCGGAAGCCGCGCTCGGCGTAGGCAAGCCCCTTGAGGTTGACGTCGGCAAGCTTGTCCAGCAGTTCCTGGCCGATGGGGCCATCCAGGACCGCGTAGGCGGATTCCCGGTCCGGGAACAGGAACGGCAGCTCGAAGACCGCCATCTCCTCGACGAAATTGGCCACCGGGCCGTTGGTGATGACCCCCATGTCCACGGTGCCGATCTGCATGCCCTCGAGCAGGGTGCGCTCGTCGCCAAGCTGGGCGTTGGGGTAGATGTCGACGCTCACCGCGCCATCCGTACGCTGCTCGACGAGTTCCTTGAACCGCACTGCCGCGATGTGGAAGCCGTCCTGCTCGTTCACCACGTGGGCAAGGCGCAGATGGACCGGATCCATGTCTTCGAAGCCGCCGTGGGAATCCGCCTGCGCGCCGGCGGTCAGGGCCACGGCACAGGCCGCGAACAGGGTCGTGAGTGTGTGGCGGAATGTTCTCATTGTCGTGGTTCTCCTCCATTGTACCAGCCGTCCGCGGGAGTCTTGCGCAGAGCATCCCGCCAGTCAATCGAACCGGGCCGATAGCGACCCGGTGTTCACAGCATCTCCTGGGGGTCG
>SLLM01000405.1 GCA_007134055.1 Ectothiorhodospiraceae bacterium
CGCCCGGGCGAGAGGGGCCATCGTTTATGGCTCCTATTAAATAGATAGCGCACCGTGCCGTGGCTCGGTGAACCGACTCCAGTCCGCAAGCTGCAATCTGGGCTTGGTACCCGAAGTTCGACACCTCATCCCCTGAGTAGGGGGCGGAACCTGTCAACCTGATTCGGACAGATCTTTAAAAATTACTGTCGATTTCGTGCTGGTATCGTTTGCTGCCGACAGGACGGGAAGTTCACCACGCGACAGGGTGCCGGATCGTCGTCGTCGGGCTGTACCGGGTCGATCGAGACACTGGCCGGTGGCTTGGCCACCTTCGGGCGTCCACGGTAACCGATCAACAAACCCCACCTACCGGGCGCTGGCCGCCGCACCCTGGGTAGTGTCACTGAATAACCAGTTTTTGCGACTCACGATAAAGGGACGGATGGCATTCCCGGCCGGGTTGTTGTCCAGCGGTATGCGGCCATTTGTTAAAGAATCGAGAAACCTCTCAGGCGACAACTACGTTGACTGATAGGGGCACCCTGTTATCGGTACACATGCCGCCCACAAGCGCAATGGTACCCCGTGGTGCCAAATGCATATAGCCCGCCGGCATGACGTCAAGGGCCTCTTTCATGTACAGGGCCAGGATGTGCCGGGGATAGTCCGGAGGGTGGGCACCGAAGGTCCGACGAAAAAGACCATCCACCAGGACATTGCCTGCTGCAACCTCCGTGATGCAAAGGAATGGAAGTCGTTCCTCCGGCTCCATACGCCGCTGTCTCCGTTAGCCGCGAACGTAGTTCATGCCGTTATCGATCGGATGCCGCTCCCGCTTTCAAGCGGTACGCCGTGGATTTCATTCGACGCAGAAGGCGCGACACGGCACCGCCGTGATTAGGATTGTGCATGACCCCGGCGTAGACCAGTGCGGTCTCACCCCGGGTACTGCGTGCCGTGATCTCGACGTACACATCGTTGCGGTTTGCCGGCAATGGCGAGTTGAAGTGCCAGCCCGACGGCAGTAGTCGCGAATCGTTGAAGGCGTCGGCAACGTCCTGCCGCGGATCACCGGTGGGACAGTGGTGTAGCTCGCCGTCGAGCCGGATCTCGATGCTCTCCAGCGCACCGTCGTCCAGGGAGGCCGCCCAGCCACTCAGGTGCAGATTGCCGGCATCGTCGAAGGAATGATGGTCCATCCACCCCCACGGGCCCCGGCGGAACTGGCCAAGCACCGTCAGATCCCGATCCGCGGATCGGGACACAACGTAGATGTCCTGTTCATGCGCCAGCGTTCGGGGCAGGCGGTAGTATGGGTGTTGCTCGCCCAGGAGGGAGTGAATGCAACTGGCGACGTACTCCTCGGTGACATACGTGGTGCCGTATATCGCCGGATCGAGTTCCGCGTTCTCGCTGCCTTGTCCGTACAGGATGCCCTTCTGCGGCATGGGGATATCCGGTGGCAGCAGCACTGCATCGTGGGTGCTGAAGCACAGAATGCCGTCCGGCGTGAGGAGGTCTGTTAGCCGCTGTAACCAGCGGCTGAAGAGCGGCTCCGGGAGGTGGGAGAACAGCGACGCCACCCAGATCACGTCAAAGGTCTGCTGAGGTTCAAACGCCTCGGGTTCCGCCGGCGAGTGTAGCGGATGGACGCCGAAGCGCTCGGAGACGTATGCCACCGCATCCGGCTGGATCTCGGCGCCCCAGATCTGTTCCGGTGGCATCGCGTGGACCAGGAAGCGAAGGAGGCGACCATAGCCGCAGGCGAAATCCAGGAAGCGAAGGCCGCCAAGTCCCTGCGGATAGAGGGCCGAGGTGATCTGCCGCATGGTGTGGTACTGCTGCAGCGCCACGTTGAAATACTGGCTCACTGCCAGCGAGGCGTCCTGATGGTGCTGCAGCGAGTGAGCCAGCATCTGGCAATCGGGATGAATGTGGGTGCTGAGATCCCCGGCAGCTGAATCGTCAGGGAGCCCCTGGCAATGCCGGATGACGGCACGCTTGAGCCTGTCGTCAGACAGGTAGGCATGTGCTTCCTCCAGAAGGCGCGTCAAGTCCTGCTCGATCATTACAGTTGCTCGATCCCGTCAGCAAGATTCCGGCCTGAGGGTAGCATGTCTGCGGTTCGGTTGCGGTTCCTTGAGATACCGTCGGAAGCCAGCGTCTTCGATGGTGGGTTCCGGGCGGCGCCCGGTCAGGGAACTTTCAGGCTGCCCCTGGTCGAGGGCGCGCCCAGGAGTTCCGCGCTGACGGTGTCCCCCGACCTGGCGGCGAGGAGCGCCAGTGGGTACCGGAACGTACGGTGTGACATGCCATTTTCGCCTTGTCGTAGCCCGGTGACGGCGCGATGGGCCCCGTTGACTTGAAGCGAGATGAATGCCGTTGCGATCCCTGGTACTTCAACGGCCCCTTGCAACTGACCGTCGGGCGCCAGTTCCAGCATGCAGCTCCTTGGTGTCTCTGGCACTGTCGCAATGCCCACGGCGTCCAGTCGCTCTCGCATGATGTCGGCAGTTTCGTAGACCAGTTCCAGATCCCGGACACTGCGCGAGAACGCGTGGATGATGGCATCCACCGGCATTGCGGCCCGGGAGGCCAGGGCGTCGTTTGGCGTGCGGTTGTCCATGCGGGGTTCGGTGTCGAGTCCCAATCGCCGCCCGAGCAAAAACAAGAAGTCGCTGTAATGGCTGCTGAGCCCCACCTGGGCGGATTGCGGTTGAATGCCGAAGATCATCTTGTCCTGACGATTCTGCTGACCGTCCTCCTCGACGAACTCCCGAAAATCAGGGACAGACTCGGGGTCGTTACGGGATATATGCTGGTACTCGGAGATCAGACGTTCCACCGGGTTGCGGAGGATGGTGACGGTGTTTTCCTGGGTGGTGAGGTGTCCGTACTTGTCGTACCCGACATGCCCGGCGATCACCAGCCGCTGATTATCGAGTCCGTCCAGGAGGGTGCGCGCATCCCCCTGACCGTACGCCTGGGCTGTCAGCTCCGGCGACGTAAGCCGGCTGCCCGGGCCATAGTCGCAGAGGAGCTTCACTCCTTCGTGACGTGCAATAGCATTTCGCCAGCTGGTGCCGGCGGTCTTGGGGATATGCACGAAGAATATCGGTGGTGCCTGCGTCATGAGGGTATCTACCTGCACTGGGTGCTGTCTGAATCCCTTGTGGAGCCACATGCTCGTGGACGGTGGATCGGCGCCGAAGCATAGCACTGCGGAGGCCCCCCCCTCGCCACGCGGCAGGCCGTTCAGCCGCTTGCCTCGAGCCGGGCCACCTGTTGGCGTTCCTCGCCAATTCGTACAAAAACGGTAACGGGTGAGGACAGATCGATCTCCAGATCGAACCCGCAACGCGCTTCCGTGTGCTCATAGCCGGCGAGTTCCTGGATGACCTGAACCACGTCATCGCGGTCAACGGCGGGGCGGTAGATGGTTGAATGCTTCCCCTGGACCACCTCGAGTTCCGGCTGCTGACATCGAAATCCGGCCACCCACCCTGCGAGTCGTGTTCGCATCCGGCCGTCGAGGGAAAGTGGAGCCCCCGCTTCCGGTCGATCCATGTACCACAGGAAGCGGTCCGCGCACTCCTTGATAGGCATGCAATAGCGCACTTGGACGGTAGGGATTCGGCTTGGGGCGAAATGGCTGATGAGTCCCGCTAATCCCGGGAGAGCCTCCGGCGTGGCCTCTCCGTTCTGGAAGGCTTGCATGGTGTTCTCACGGACCTTTCGGTCTAACTCCGGGACGGCGTCGGTGAGGTGTTCGTACACCTCTGCGAGGGCGTCCCGGGGGATAGTGCTGTCACCGATGCACAAGCCTTCGGGTGGATCGGAAGCATCAAGGAATCCCGGCGGCACGTCGCGCAGCAGCTCAGCCTTGATGGCGTCGTTGGACGGGCGGAACACCTCTTCCAGGGCGGCGTGGGTCGCCGGCGCCACGACGGCCCGCTTGGCGTCGCCGGGGGGCGTGTGGTCGGAGAGGTCCTGCAGCACCAGGTCGATGTCCTTGAGCAGTTTCGCCTCGCTGCGGTCGATGACGTGGTTGAGGAGACGTTTCATCTCCAGTGCCGCATTGGTATAGCTGGTGTTGATGCGCCGCTTCGGCAGGGCAAAGGCGTTCCGGTGCGCGGGGTCGATCCCCAGCGACTGGAGGAACGAGTACTCGATACGGCCGCCGGGGAAGTGGTCGGCCCAGTACGGCAGCACGCGCAGCCGCTCGCGCGGGAACCGCTCCAGCCACCGGAACAGGGTCTGGCCGCTGACGTTGTCCCGGGTCCGTTGCAGTTGCTCGCGTAGGTACTGTTCCAGGGTGACCTTGGCCGAATGGCGCTTGACCACCTGGTTGTGGTTGGAGATCAGCGCTTCGATGGGGTCCCGAAAATAGGCGATGATCCAGGTGTCGGTGTCCGCGAACAGCTCGGCAATGGCGTCATACTGGTCATAGAGTGACTCCGTCGACAGCAGCAGGGTGGCGTCCCGGCGGTGGGCCGCGCGGAGCCACTTGCGGACCAGGTGGCGGGCGTGGGCGTGATCGCCCTTGAGCAGCGCCGTGCCCAGGGAGGCGTGGCCGCCGGAGACCCGGTTCCGGTCCAGGCGGTGCCAGGGATAGTAGTAGCCGTGCCGCGCCAGGGCGCGCCGGTTTTCCTTGAGGAAGAACTGGAGCGCCGAGGTGCCGGTCTTGGGGGCGCCGATGTGCAGAACGGCTTGCATGTGCACGGTTCCGGTGGTTGTCGCAATGGGCGGCTCAATCGAGGCAGATAGGATGGGGCGAGGCTCGGGGGGATGCAAGGGCAGCGCGGCGCGGGGCGTGGGCGTCGGCGCCATTCATGGGTATGATGCGGCATCCCGGTGGCAGCGCGCTGCGCGCTGACACCGGCAACACGGCAGAACGGAGTGAACATGTTCGGGTGTGTCGACAAGCTCACGCCGAAGCGGATCCAGGGATGGGCGCGGGACCCCGACGCCTCGGACCGGCCGCTGGTGGTGGAAGTCTACCGCGGCCGTCAACGCGTCGGCCGCGGCGAGGCGGGCCGCTATCGCCAGGACGTGGCCCGGCAGTACAAGAGTTCCGGCCGGCACGGGTTCAGCATCCCGATAGAAGGGGTGGACGACCCCGCAGCATTGACCGAGCTGCGCGTGCTGGTGGCGACCGGCGGCGAGCCGGTGGAGCTCCAGAACCCGTACCAGCGGACCCTGCAGCCCAGCAGCGCCCACGAGCAGGCCTGGACCGAGGTGGCCCGTTACCTCGCGGACGGCCGCACCCGGCGCGTGCTGGTGGTGGGCAGTGGCTCCCCGTGGCTGACCCGGGAATTGCTGTTCAACCTGTCCCTGAAGGTCGACCACCTGGACTACGACGTGCCGGCGGACCTGCAACAGATGGAAGCCTCGGATCACCGGAACGGTTACGACTACGTGCTGGTGCCCGACGTCCCGGGCGTGGTGGCCGGCGGGTTGCTCCCGTTCCGCTGTGCGGTGGACCACTGCGCGCCGGGGGGCGGCGTTTTCCTGGAATGCGCGGTGGTCACACCGGAAGACTATGCCCCGGAGATGAACTTCATGCCCCTGGACGCCGGCCAGGGCGAGCCGGTCCTGGTGCCCACCATGCAGGGCCTGAAGGACGTCCTCCTGCAGAACTACTCGGTGCGATACATCCACAGTTCCAGTCGCCCGGCGCGGCCGGGCAGAGGCATCGGCGCCCGGGTGTCGTCCCACTTGCTGTTGTGTCGCCCCCGCATGCAGACCGTCATCGTCATCAGCGGGGCAACACGGGCGGGCAAGAGCACTCTTGCCCGCACCATGCTCGCTTCCGGTGACCAGTTCATCAGCCTGGATCTGCTGGTTACCTACCTGCGTGCCCTGGCCAGGACCGGTACCCTGCCATGGGCCAGGCTCTCCGAGGCGCTGCAGTCCAGCTCCTCGCTGCCCCATGTCTACCGCGTGCTGCAGGCCCCCGAGGTGCTGCGGGAGTTCGCCGAGGCGGTGAGCGAGAACATCGTCGCCAGTGCCGATCGGGTCATCATCGAGGGGGTCGGCGCCAGCGACGAGTTCGTGATCCACCTGCGTCGCTGCCTCGGGGAGCGGGCCATGGTATCGGTGATGTCCCCGCAGCAGCCCGGGGGCGGAAACTAGGACGACCGACCGGCCACCCCGGCCGCCGGGGCGGCCTGCTCCGCCGCCTGGTCC